>JBAVGD010000149.1:0-2232 GCA_049684635.1 Solirubrobacterales bacterium
AGCGTGGTGCGAGCACGCCGTGGTTGGGCCGGGCGGAGTCGAGATTGAGGAGGGACGATGACCAACCCCGACGATGGATCAAGGGCCCGCGTGATCGCGGACTACAAACGCGTTGACCGCTTGTGGCTGGTCATCCCTTGCTGGGACGAGGGCATCGGGTATGAAGCTGAGGAGGGGACCGCACAACTCGTGATCGCCCCGTCCCAGCGGGTCGCTGAAGAATCGATACCGAAGGCGGATTTCGTCCGGGTCTTCGAGATGCCTTCACGGGGGTCGTTCGATTGACCAACCATGACGACCGGCGCACCCCGCCGCGGCTGAAAGAGAACCCTACCCTGCGCCGCACGTATCGGTATCGGCTCTATCCGACGCGAAGACAGGTTGAGGCCCTCACCGACCAACTTGCTTTCGCCCGCGATCTCTACAACGCCGCGCTTGAGCAGCGGCGTACGGCTTGGCGGGACCACGGCGAGAGCGTCCGGCTGAAAGACCAGCAGCATGAGCTAACCGAGCTTCGCGGGGAGCTTGGCCCAGAGATGAACTACGTCGCGCAGGAGATGGTCCTCCAGCGGCTTAATCTCGCGTTCGAGGCGTTCTTCCGTCGCCTGCGCCGGGGCGAAGCGCCCGGCTACCCACGCTTCAAGCCGAAGGCCCGATTCAATACGCTCTCTTGGCGGGTCGGTAGGGGCGGCGCGGCCATCATCAACGACCGCCTCCGCATCCAAGGCGTCGGCCACATCAAGGTCAAATGGCACCGGGAGTTGCCCGGGGAAGTCAGGCAGACCCGCATCACCTGCCGCAACGGCCGCTGGTACGTTGCCTTCGCGATCCGCATGGAGCAGCCCGAGCCGCTGCCGGCGGCCGGCCAAGAGGTCGGCGTCGATCTCGGAGTCCGTGTCTTCGCGTCCCTGTCGAACGGCGAAGCAGTCGAGGGTCCACGCCCCGGCCGTGAGGCAGCGCCCATGATCCGCCGAGCCCAGCGCAAGGTCGCTCGGCGGAAGCGTGGCTCCAACCGCCGGCGTAAGGCCGTGGGGGAGTTGGCTCGCCGCCGCGAGTGCGAGGCCAACCGCCGCCTCGACGCCGCCCACAAGGCCGCCCGCTCCCTCATTGACCACTTCGACCTGATCGCCATAGAGGACTTGCGAATCCCCAACATGGTCCGGGGAAATCGCGGGCTGAGTCGAGAGATCACAGACCAAGGCTGGGGCACCTTTCTCGCCCTACTGGAAGACAAGGCTGAAAGCGCCGGTCGGACAGTCACCCGCGTCAATCCCCGCAACACATCGCGTACCTGCCCCGAGTGCGGAGCGGTCGATCCTGAATCCCGCAAGGGACCACGATTCGCCTGCACTGCCTGCGGACATAGCGACGATGCGGACGTAAACGCAGCGAGGAACATCCTCGCTTTGGCCCGGACGGGGCCATCAGGCGCAAACGGAGACGAGGTGGTCTGCGTTGTCTGAGAAGCCACAGAAAGTGGAATCGTCACATGCTCCAGGTCGCGGGTGTCTGCGGTGAACCTGACCAAGCAAGAGCGCGCCGCCATCCTCGCCGGCCAGCACCCGAAGATCACGCGGAAGGTCGAGGTCGGCGCGGACCCGCCGTTCAAGGCAGGCGAAACAACCTCCCTGCGCGAGCTCCCCAGCCGCTTCGGCCCAGTGCCGCAGGTCTGGATCCACGTCATCGCCCGACGCCGCGGCGCAGGCGGCAGGCACTGGGTCTGCGAGTACAGCGTCCGCGACGACAGGCCGCTCTACCTAGCCAAAGGCACCGACTACACCCGCACCCCAGCCCAGGCCATCGACACCGAGGCCACCGTCCTCGACGAGGAGGCGGCACGCAAGTCCTCTGCCGAGACACGGCTGCGCGTAGCACAGAGCACGCAGGAGCGCTCCCGCCAAGCCCAGCAGGTGCGCAACCGGGTCCGGGTGCTACTGGCCGAGTTGCCAGCAGAGCGACGGCTTGAATTCCTAGTCGGCTTGCAGCGGCTGGTCGCCGAGTTCGCCAGTCGGGACAAGGTGGCGGCGTAGGCGGAGTTGACAAACACGCCGCCAGTCGCTGTACTATCGACTCAGGCTCATGCAATGCGGCACCAGTCCAAGGTGCGGCGGACTCAGCGCAAGCTGGGTTCTGCGTCTTAGCGGTGCTCCACTCGTGGGCCTTCTCCTCGGAGTTGTCGGCATGCCCTCGGTTCTTTCGTGCGGGCAGGGCAAGCGCTTCGCCAGTCTCGCC
>JBAVGD010000150.1:0-8009 GCA_049684635.1 Solirubrobacterales bacterium
AGGTATAGATAGACTGACTGACTGGTCAGTCAACCAGCCCCAAGGAGGCTTCAACTTGAAGATCTGCGTCCTGGTCAAGGAGGTCCCGGACGCCGCCGTCCAGAAGCGAATCGATCCCAACACGATGCGGCTGGACCGCAGCGGCGAGAAGAACCTCAACCCATTCGATACCCATGCCATCGAGGCCGCCATGCAGATCAAGGAGGGCGGCGCGATCCCCGTCGAGGAAGTCGTGGCGGTGACGATGGGCCCCGATTCCGCAATCCGCGCGCTGCACAAAGCGGTTGCGCTTGGTGCCGATCGTTCGGTGCACCTCTCCGACGACGCGCTTGCCGGCTCCGATGTTTGCGCGACCGGCTATGCGTTGGCGAAGATCCTGGAGTCCGAGCAGCCCGATCTGGTGCTGCTGGGCCAGCAGTCCGACGACGGCGAGTGCTACACGATCGGCGCGGTCGTCGCCGATCACCTGAAGATGCCGTCGCTGACCCAGGTGGTCAAGATGGACGTCACCGACGGCAAGCTGCGCTGCGAGCGGCAGGCCGAGTACGGCTACGACACCGTAGAGGTGGAGTTGCCCGCGGTGATCAGCGTCGGCGACGCGATCAACGAGCCGCGTTACCCAAGCCTGAAAGCAATCATGGGCGCCAAGAAAAAGCCGCTGGACGCGAAGGCGGCCGGCGATGCCGGGATCGACACCGGCATGGTCGGCGAGGCCGGCTCCAAGACGGCCGTCCTCGAGCTCAACCCGCCGCCTGTCAAGGAGGCCGGGGAGATCATCGAGGACGAGGACACCAACGAGACGGTCGAGAAGATCGTCGCCTGGCTAGAGGAAAGGAAGCTGATCTAGATGGCGGGCATCCTTGTCTACGCCCTCCACGACGATGAGGGCAACTTCAACAAGAACTCGCTCGGAGCGATCTCCGAGGCGGCAAAGCTCGCCGGCGAGGTTGGCGGCGAGGCGGCCGCCGTGGTCGTCGGTGATATCGGCGACGACGCATGCGCCGGGCTCGGCAACTACGGCGCGGCAAAGGTCTACCGGGCCAAGGACGTTCCGGAGGGCCTCGCCCAGCCGATCATCGACGCGATGGCCAAGGTCATCGGCGATGAGGGCTTCAGCTACGCGCTGTTCGGCGGCGGCCTGCTCGGGTTCGAGATCGGGGCCGGCCTGACCGCCCGTCTGAACGCGGGTGTGACGATGGAGGTCACGGAGGTCAAAGTGCAGGACGGCAAGCTGGTTGCGCGCCGCCCGGTCCTTCAGGACTCCGAGATCGCCGACGTCGGCTATGTCGGTGAGCCGGGCATCATCATCAGCCGCCTCAACGCCTTCGACATCAACGAGAGCGGGGGCACGGCCGAGGTGGTCGACATCCAGGTCGAGCTCTCGCCCTGGTCGACCAAGGCGAAGATGGTCCAGCGCGGCGAGCAGCGCGGCGAGGACATCAACATCGAGGACGCCGACGTCCTGGTCGGCGGCGGTCGCGGGCTCGGGGCCGCGGAGGGCTTCAAGCTCTGCGAGGAACTGGCCGAGGCGATGGGCGGGGCGGTTGCGGCCACCCGCGCCGTGGTCGATGCCGGCTGGTATCCCTATTCGGCCCAGATCGGCCAGACCGGCAAGACGGTCGCGCCGAAGCTGTACCTGGCCGCCGGCATCTCCGGCGCGATCCAGCACAAGGTCGGAATGCAGAGCTCGGAGAACATCGTCGCGATCAACAAGGACCAGAACGCGCCGATCTTCGAGTTCTCGGACCTCGGCGTTGTGGGCGACCTGCACAAGATCGTCCCCAAGCTGACCGAGGCGATCAAGGCAAAGAAGGGTTGACGTCCCCCGGGGGGCCTCGCGCTCCCCGGGCGTTGTTTTTCAGCTGAAGAAGAGCCCTAAAGGAGCGCAGATGCCAGCCGTGAAACCCAGCGACTTTCCGCCGCCGTTTGACGCCGCAGAGGCGATTGGACCACCGACAGACCCCGCTGACGATCGGATCGAGGTGGGTGTCGCAATCGTCGGCGGCGGGCCCGCCGGGCTGGCCTGCGCCAACCGGCTGATGCAGTTGCTGGCCGACGAGCCGGAGCTGACCGAGAAGCTCGGCGAAGTCCCGGTCGCGGTGATCGAGAAGGGCAAAGTCCCGGGGGCGCACCTGATGTCGGGCGCCAACGTCAACCCCTCGGCGCTGAAGGAGCTCTTCCCGGACCTGGACCCGGCCGACTGGCCGCCGGTCTACCAGGAGGTGACCAAGGACGCCACCTACTTCCTCACCTCGAAGGCGGCGTTCCCGATCAAGCCGACCCCGCCCAACTTCCGCAAAGAGGGGACCTACACCCTCTCGATCGCGAAGTTGGGTCGCTTCCTCGCCGAGAAAGCGGAGGAGGCGGGCGTCTACATCCTCTCCGAGACCGCGGCAACGAAGCTGCTGGTCGAGGAGCGGATCGTCAAGGGCGTGCGCTCAGGCGACCGCGGCCGGGGCAAAGACGGCGAGGAGCTCGGCAACTTCGAGCCGGGCTCCGATGTGGTGGCGAAGGCGACGGTGCTTGCCGAGGGGACGCTCGGCCACCTCACCTACGCCGCCTACGACTATTTCGACATGCACGGCTCCGACCCGCAGTCGTGGGAGCTCGGCGTGAAAGAGATCTGGGAGGTGCCGAAGCCGCTAGACCGTGTGATCCACACGCTCGGTTGGCCGTTGCGCTGGGGCGCCAGCCACAAGGAGGCGGGCGGCAGCTTCATCTACCCGATGGGCGAGGACAAGGTCTGCATCGGCTTCGTCGCCGGTCTCGGCTACACCGACGCCACCTTCAGCGTTCACGACGTCCTGCAGCAGTTCAAGACCCATCCCTTCGTCAAGAAGATCATTGAGGGCGGCAAGCGGGTCGGCTGGGGCGCCAAGACGCTCCCGTCGGGCGGCTACTGGTCGCTGCCCAAGCGCTTCTCGGTCCCCGGCATGGTGATTGCCGGCGACGCGGCGGGCATGGTCAACATCGCCGAACTCGCCGGCGTCCACTACGCGATGCACGCCGGGATGTACGCGGCGGAGGCGATCGTCGCGGCGCTGAAGGAGGACTCGGTCAACTTCGAGGCCTACGACGAGAAGGTCCGCAACTCGGTGATCGAGAAGGACCTCTACCGCACGCGCAACATGCGACAGCCGCTCAACAAGGGGCTGATCGTCGGAGGCATCGTCGGCAATGCCCTCGTGGCCACGAAAGGCCACTTCCCCGGCGGGCACTGGAAGGTCGAGGACGACGCCGAGGTGCCAGTGGAGATCGGCACGGCGGGTGAGAAGTACCCGAAGCCCGACAACAAGCTGACCTTCAACAAGCTCGACTCGGTCTTCCTGTCGGGCAACGCCACGCGAGACGACGCTCCGAACCACGTCCGGATCCAGACCAGGGTGCCGCGGGAGATCGCCCAGACATGGGTCTCGATGTGCCCGGCGCAGGTCTACGAGATTCCGGATGACCAGCTGGAGAGCGGTGCGTCCGAGGTGGACGTCCAGGTCGTCGCCTCCAACTGCGTGCAGTGCGGGGCGATCACGGCCAAGGGAGGCCGCCTAACGCTGCCCGAGGGCGGCGACGGCCCGCTTTACCAAGAGACGTAGCCAATACCCTCGCGCCATGCTGGCGCTTGGGATAGTCGCGGCAGTTGGGGCTTCGGTGCTCTACAACGTTTCGATTGCGCTGCAGGCGCTCGAGGCGCGAGGGGTGTCGGACGAGCACACCTTACGACCCTCTTTGATCGGCAGGCTTGGTCGGAACCGGCGATGGCTGAGAGCGACTGCCCTGGGGCTGCTTGGCTGGCCGCTGGAGATCGTTGCCCTCCTGCTGGCGCCGCTGACCGTTGTCCAGCCATGCATCGCGAGCGGGCTGGTCCTGCTTCTCTGGCTGGGTGCACGGAAGCTTGGCGAGGCACCCGGGTGGCGCGAGGGGGCTGCCGTGGCCGCAATCATCATCGGTGTTGCCGGGGTCGCCTGGGCCGCGCCGGCGCGAACGACCGAGCATGCCGGGAGCGCAACCATCGCTTTGGCTGCAGCGATCATCGCGATCCCGGTCGTCGCCCCATACCTCGTGCGCGGCCGCGCCCCGGCCTTCGGGGCGCTCGCGGTCATCAGCGCGGGCTGCGGTTACGCCTGGACCGCGATCGCCAGCAAGCTGCTTTCCGACGCGCTTGCGGCCGGCGCCGTGCTTGTCGCCATTGCCTGGTTGGCGACCGCCGCCGCTTCGGAGGGCGTCGCGCTGCTGAGCGAGATGAGCGCCCTGCAGCGCCGCGCCGCAACCCATGTCGCACCGACGATGTTCGCGGTCCAGATCCTGGTCCCCGTCCTGCTGGCCCCGCTGGTCTTCGGGGAGTCATGGCGCGCAACGCCGCTCGGCGGAGCCGCGCTGGGTGCCTTCATGGCCGTGGCGGTCATCGGCAGCACGCTCCTCGCCGGCTCCAGGGCAGTCGGCTCGGTGCTCGAGAGCGCGCACACCAGGCGCTCCGACTGATGCCGGCATCAGGCGCCGGCCTGGGGTCGAGGCAGGCTCTCAGGAAGAGATCAGGTTGCGCTGCTAGCCTTGCGGCGCCTTTCGCCTTGTTGTGTCTGGTCCGGCAGAGGCAATTTTTCCCCAGCAAGACCATCAAGGAGCCATCGTAGGGCCCGCAGAGACAATCCAGTCCGACGCGACGCGCTTCGCGATCGGGTTCGACCATCGGGACCGTCACAGGCTGTTTGAGCTCTGGGACGAGGTGCTCGATTCCGAGCAGTGGTCGGAGGGCCGCATGCTCGCCGCTTTCGAGCAGGCCTGGTCAGAGTGGAACGGCCTGCCGTGCCTTGGCCTCTCGAGCTGGGCCGGGGGGGCGCTGGCCGCGCTGGAGTTCGCGGGCGTGCGTGGTGGGACCGTGCTCTGCCCGTCGAACACATTCATGGCGACCCCGCTGGCCGCCGTCAAGGCGGGCGCCGAGGTTGAGTTCGTGGACTGCAATCGCACCGACCTCTGCATGTCGTTCGAAGCTTTCGAGGCACGGGCGGAGCGGACGCAGCCGCGCGCCGCGATCCTCGTTCACATCGGCGGGCACATCGCCTTCGACGCGGAGCGGATCGCCGCCTACTGCCGCGAGAAGGGGATCTTCCTGCTCGAGGACTGCGCTCACGCGCACGGTGCCGATTGGCAGGGGCGCAAGCCGGGCAGCTTCGGCGACGCCGGCGTCTACTCCCTCTACGCGACGAAGACGATCTCCACCGGCGAGGGGGGAGTTCTCGTTTCCCGGCGCCCGGAGCTGCTCGAGTTCGCGGCGAAGTTCCGCAACTACGGCAAGTTCGAGCACGAGGTCGACGGCCTCAACTTCCGCATGAGCGAGTTTGCCGCCGCCTTGGGGCTGGTTCAGATCGAGCGGTTGCCGGAGATCGTCGAGTGGAAGAACGGCTATGCCCGCGAGCACCTCGATCCGCTGCACCCCGCTCGGTTGGAGCTGCCGGAGGGGATGACGTCGGGCCTCTACAAGTACATTGTCTTCGAGCCGATCGAGAAGTCGACCGGCCGGGTCTACGAGCAGCCCTGTCACCGGATCATGGGACATGCCACCGAGCTACCGAATACGGACTGGGTGGCCGAGAACCACTGGTGCGTGCCCCTCTACTATCGCCCGGCGAGCCGGGAGACGGCCATCGGAGGTCAAAGCGGATGAGAGTTCTCGTCACTGGTGGAGGCGGCTTCATCGGGTCGCACGTGGTGGATCGCCTGATCGAGCGCGGGATCACGCCGCGGATCTTCGATCTCAGCGCTTCGCCCTACCACTCGCCGCTTGAAGTCGAGACGTTCACCGGCAGCATCACCGATGCCGCCAACCTCGACCTCGCGATGCGCGATTGCGAGGCGGTTATCCATCTGGCCGCCGTCGCGGATGTGGCTCATGTCTTGGCCGACCCGGTTCTTGCCGAGGAGGTCAACACGCGCGGCACCCTCAACGTGCTGGAGGCCGCCTGCCGCGCGAAGGTCGGACGCGTCGTCTACGGATCCACGACCTGGGTCTACAGCGACTGCGCCGAGCAGGCGGTCGACGAGGAAACGCCGATCCCCGCGCCGCGCCACCTCTACACGGCGACCAAGCTGGCGGGTGAGACCTACTGCGCCGGCTACGCGGAGTTGTACGACCTCGACAGCACCGTCTTGCGTTTCGGCATTCCGTACGGCCCGCGCGCCCGCGCGGCGGGGGTTGTCGCCAAGTTCACCGATCTGGCGCTGGCCGACGAGGCGTTGACGATCGCCGGCGACGGCAGCCAGTGCCGCAGCTTCATCTACGTCGAGGATCTCGCCGCCGGCATCGTTGCCGGCCTCGAGCCGGCCGCCGCCAACCGCACCTACAACCTGTCTGGCGACGAGGTCGTGACGATCCTGGAGATCGCCGAGACGGTGCAGGAGATGACCGGGGGCTGCAAGATCGTTCACACGCCACCGCGGCCGGGGGACTTCCCCGGCAAGGAGATCTCTAACGAACGGGCTCTCGAGGAGCTCGGCTGGAAGGCGGAAACGAGCTTCCGCGAAGGCGTGCGCAAGTACGTCGAGTGGGTGCGCGGCACGACGCGTCCGCCCGATCCGGTGCCGGGACGCAAACCCTCCCTGAACGGCAACGGCCGCGCCGCCGGCGCGCTGCTGGCGGATACCGTGCGCGCCGAGGAGCGACAGCCGCGGGTGCTCATCCTCACCGCCGACATCGGCGAGGGCCACGACCTGCCCGCCCGGATCATCAAGGCCGACGTCGAAGAAGAGATTCCCGGCGCCGAGGTGGAGATCGTCAACGGCCTCGAGGCGATGGGTCGCATCGTCTCCGCCATCGTGCGGGGTGGCTCAAGGGTGACGTTCCGCTGGATGCCGTGGATCTTCGACATCCAGTACTGGCTGATCACGAAGTTTGCGCCGACCCGCTGGCTTGCTCACCATCTCTCCTATGTGCTCGGCGCCGGCGGTCTCGTGGACCTGATCGCCGAGCGCGATCCGGATGTCGTGATCTCCACGTACCCGGGCGTCACCGCGGTGCTTGGAATGCTGCGCGAGAACCGTCGCCTCGCGATCCCGGTCCAGTCGGCGATCACAGACCTGGCTGGGCTGCGCTACTGGGCTCACCCGGGAGTCGACCTGCATTTCGTCACCCATCCCGAGTCGATCGAGGAGGTGGAGACGCTCGTCGGTCCCGGCAGCGTCGAGTGGGCGCGGCCACCGATCTCACGCGACTTCCTGACGCCGCGCACGCGCGGCGCCGCTCGGCGCGCCCTGGACGTCCCGCCGCATGCCCGGCTGGTGCTCGTCTCCGGCGGGGGCTGGGGTGTTGGCGACCTCGAGGGCGCGATCGGCGTGGCACTCTCCGGCGAGGACACCCTCGTCGTCTGTATCACCGGCCGCAACGAGGTCGCCCGCGAGAAGCTGGAGCAGCGTTTCGGCGACAACGAGCGGGTGCGCATCATCGGCTTCACCGAGCAGATGAGCGATTGGATGGCGGCTGCGGACGCGATGGTCCACGCGACCGCCGGTCTCACCGTGCTGGAGGCGCACATCCGTGGCTGCCCGATTGTTTCCTACGGGTTCGCGGCCGGCCACCTGCGGGCCAACAACGCCGCCTTCGAGCGCTTCGGTCTGGCGGAGGTGGCGCGCTCCGAGCACGAGCTCGAGTCGGTGCTGCGCCATGTCACCCGTGTGCGCCGCCCGCCCGACTCCTCGTTCGCCTCACTTCCGTCGATCGCCTCACGCGTGCTCACCGCCCGCCCGAGGGTGCGTCCACAGCCGGTCTGGCGGCTACGAATGGAGCGCGTCGCAACAGCTGTCAGCCTCAGCCTGATCGCCCTCGCGCTGCTGGTTGGGGTCAGCCGCGCAGCCGACTGGCTTACTCCCTACAGGGTGGTCTCCAAGGTTGCCAAGCCAATCGAGAGCCGAATCCACTTCGGCAAGGACCCGGAGCCAACCGCTCCCGCGGTGCGGACGGAACCTCCGCCGCGCGTTGCCCCGGTTCGGGCCGCCCCGGCTCGCCGCGCCACCGCCGGCGCCGG
>JBAVGD010000151.1:0-5789 GCA_049684635.1 Solirubrobacterales bacterium
TCGTGTACCGCGCTGTCAGCAAGTACCCAGAGCAACAGCTTCAGTCGTGGCTCAGCGAACAGGCCCCAACCGAGGCCCTGTCGGTGTTCGTCGGTGCGTCGTCCCGTGGAAAGCCGGTCGCGACCTCTCTGCCGCGGGCCTACGAACTACGGAGTGAGGTGCGCCCGGATCTCTTGCTCGGAGGTGTGGCAATCCCAGAGCGCCACGCGCGCGGAGGCACGGAGCACCTCCGTCTACTCGCGAAGCAGGCTGCAGGTTGCTCGTTCTTTGTCACCCAGATCGTCTATGACGTCAACGCCGCGAAGGACCTGGTCTCCGACTATCACTACGAGTGCGCCGCTCGTGGCCTCAAGCCGGCGCCGATCGTCTTTACGTTCTCGGTCTGCGGGTCGGTGAAGACACTGGAGTTCGTTCAGTGGCTCGGTGTCGATGTGCCGCGCTGGATCGAGAACGAGCTGCGCCACGCGGAGGACACCCTAGAAGCGTCCTACGACCAAGCCGTCGCTACGGCCGTTGAGCTGATCGCATTCTGCCGGCGCGTCGGCGTCCCATTCGGGGTCAGCGTCGAGAGCGTCTCAATCCGCCAAGTCGAGATCGAGGCCTCCGTCCGCCTCGCAATCCGGCTACAGGCAGAGCTACGTCGCTAATCCGCACCACCCGCATCGCAGGTGGGGCAAGCCACCCGGCCACACTGCGCTGTTCCGCGGCAACGATGCGCGACGCAGTTCGCAAACCCGCTGCCGCCTCGGACGAGGAGGAGGAGCGGCGCCAACACAGCCCGGGCTGACTCCCTTGCGCGATATGCAGCTGCGGTCTGACGTTAGTCGGACGTCTCTGACACCACGTTGACCCTGTCGGCGTCGGCGGCAAGTGAGTCGGGTGGCTCGACCCGCCAAGCCTCGAGCGCGGATGACTCGACGATGGCGTTGATGAGCTTGGCACTGCCCCCGATCAGCGTCGAGTCGAAGTCGACCTCGCTGGCGACCAGCCATGACTGATCTGGCGGCCAGATCAGGTTCGGCGACATTTGGTGGGAGAACTCCGGCAGCTCGGACTTCTCGGGTTGGTCTTCTCCGGGGGCAACGAAAGCCGCGTGAAGGGTCGTTCCGCGCCGCGGCCGGTTGCGATAACCGATCTGGTCCACCGCCGACAGGGGGCCCTGGAGGACGACATGGTCGCGCCCCCATGGCAGCTTGAGAAGGGGTTCTTGCTCCTTTGGCGGGACGACGTCTTCAGTCCAAGCCAGGATCGTGCAGAGGCCGAAGAAGCAGTTGTCCGGTTCGCTCGTGTGGGTGGCGAGGATCTCGCAGAGGGCGTCGAGCTCGGGCGGGTACAGCTGCCCTGTCATCGGGTCGCTGCCGGGCCACTTCGGGCTGGGAAGCTCGTCGACGTCAGAGCACCCGACTATCGCGTGCCACTGCATCTCCCTATGGGCGGTCGTGCCAAGCGCTCCCGCCACCTCTTCCCATCTGACCGAGTTCCCCTGTTGATCTTGCGCAGGGTGAAAGATCCGTGCGTAGGCCTCGTATCCCTTCGGCACCTGGAGCGTGACCGCACCGAACTCGCCACCTAGCCTCGGCTTGATCCAGCCTCCTGCCGACGCGCCGTCCGTGACCTTGAGATCGTCACCCAGCATGCGCTCCACAGAGTCCGGTCGTCAGTCCTCCGCCGGCTCGCCGATGATGAAGTCCGACTTGGGGGAGTCGGAGAACTTCACCCAGCAGTGCTCCGGCGCGGCGCCGGCGACGTCGATGAGCGCCGCTTCGATGCGCTTGGCGATCTCGGCCTTCTGCTCGTCGGTTCGTCCCTCAAACCAATGTATGTGGACGAAGGGCACCGGCTTGCCTCAGGTGAGGGCCGGCTCCAGCTCGGCCTCGAGCCGCCGCTTCGGCATCGCCCCGACCACCTTTTTGGCGATCGCCCCGTCCTTGAACAGGATCAGGGTTGGGATCGAGAGCACCTCGTACTGGGCGGCGGTCTGCTGGTTCTCGTCGACGTTGATGCTGACGATCTTCAGGTCATCCCGCTCGGCGTCGATCTCCTCGAGGACCGGGTGGACCACCCGGCAGGGCCCGCACCAGGGAGCCCAGAAGTCGACCAGCACGGGGCCTTCGGCCTCCAGGACCTCTGCCTTGAAGGTGGCGTCTGTCACGTCGGTCAGCTTGCCTGTCACTGGAATCGGTCTCCTAGGAGTCGAGGTTCAGCGGCCCAATACTTCAGAAAGTATAGCGATGGCTGCTTGTCGCCGGTTGGCGCAGCTCGCCGTTTCTGGAGCTGAAGCGTAGAAGAGGGACCCGCCAGATGGCCTCGAGCACGATCGAGCGGTCCATCTTCGAGTGGCCCAGGCGCCGGTCGTGGAAGACGATCGGGACCTCGAGTACGGAGAAGCCGTGCCGGATCGCCGCGTAGGTCAGCTCGACCTGGAACGCGTACCCGCGCGAGCGCACGGCGTCGAGGTCGATTGCCTCCAGGACCTCACGCCGGAAGCATTTGAATCCCCCGGTCAGGTCGCGCACTCGAACTCCAAGCGCAAGCCGCGCATAGACGCTGCCGCCGCGACTGATCGCGCGCCGCAGCACGCCCCAGTCCCCGACTCCGCCGCCCGCCACGTAGCGAGAGCCGATCACAAGGTCGGCCCGCGCGGCGGCATCGAGCAGGCGCGGAAGGTAGGCCGGCGCGTGCGAGAAGTCGGCGTCCATCTCGAGGATCAACCCGGCGCCGCCGTCGAGCGCGCGGCGGAAGCCCGCGATGTAGGCCGGGCCGAGCCCTTCCTTGCGGGGGCGGTGCAGCACTTCCACGTTCTCGTGCTCTGCGGCCAGGCGATCGGCGATCTCGCCGGTGCCGTCCGGGGAGTTGTCGTCGACAATCAGGATGTGGCCGGAGGCGGGCAGCTTCTCCCGCACAGCCGCAACGAAGGCCTCGATGTTGTCGGCCTCGTTGTACGTGGGCAGAACCAGCCACGCTGGGCCGCGCTCGGAGGGGGAGAACATGTCGAGCCGATGCTATTGCCGAATCGAAAAGCGGTGCTAAAGACGCCTGAGCGCCTGCCGCAAGAAACCCTGCCCGGCGTCACCGCGGCCGGCCGATAACCCGGAACCGATGGTCTAGCTTGCCGGAGGTGAGCAACGCCGAGATCGCCGCCGCGTTCGAAGAGCTGTCGGTTCTCTACGAGCTGGATGGCGCGGTCAAGTACCGGGTTCTCGCCTACACCACCGCCGCCAAGGCGATCCGGGAATGCCCGGTTTCGGTCGCCGACCTTGCCGCGGCGGGACGCGCAACGGAGATCCCTGGTGTGGGCAAGACGCTGGCGGAAAAGATCGACCTACTGCTCGCCACCGGTGAGATCCCCTCCGCCGTCAAGCTGAAGGCGAAATTCCCGGCAACGCTGATCGAGGTGACCCGGGTCCCCGGCCTGGGGGCGAAAACGGCGAGGCGACTGTATGACGAGCTCGGCGTCGCATCCCTCGAGGATCTGAAAGCGGCCGTGGAGGCGCAGCAGATTCGTGAGCTGCGGGGGCTGGGCGAGAAGGTCGAGGAGAACATCCTCGCGGCGCTGGAGCGGGTCGGCGAGCCCGGCGAGGGATCAGGGCGCCTGCTGCTCTCGGCGGTGCGTCCCATCGCCCACGAGCTGGCCGCCGCTCTGCGCGAGCATCCGGCCGCCAACCAGGTCGAAGTGGCCGGATCGGTGCGGCGTCTGACGGAGACCTGCAAGGACATCGATCTGATCGCCACGGCCGAGGAGCCGACGGTCCTCGCCGCGTATCTGGCCGGCCATGCGCTGATCGCCGCCGCCGGGACACCGGGCCCGAATGGGGTGCGGGCCGAGACGCATAACGGGGTCGCGGTGGACCTGCGCATCGTCCCGCCTGAGGCCTTTGGCAATCTGCTGCAGCATTTCACCGGCTCTCAGGCCCACAACGTGCAGTTGCGCGAAGACGCCGTAACGCGCGGCCTCTCGGTCTCCGAGCACGGGATCACCGACAGCGAGAGCGGCGAGGTCGAGCTCTGCGCAACCGAGGAGGCGGTGTACGGACGTCTCGGCTACTCCTATATAGAGCCCGAGCTGCGCGAGGGAAGAGGCGAGTTGCAGGCGGCCCGCGAAGGAGCGCTTCCGGACCTGATCTCGCTCGCCGACGTCCGCGGCGATCTGCACGCTCACACGACCCTTTCGGATGGCCGCAACACGGTCGGGGAGATGGCGGCCGCGGCGCGGGCGCGCGGCTACTCCTACCTGGCGCTGACCGACCACTCGGCAAGCCACGGTTTCGGCGACAACGTCACGGCGGAGCGCCTCTGGAAGCGGATCGAGGAGATTCGAGCCTGGAACAAAGGGAAACGCGGCTTCCGCCTGCTGGCCGGCTCCGAGGTGAACATCGGGCTCGATGGCTCGCTCGACTATCCCGATGACCTTCTTGCCGCGCTCGACTGGGTTGTAGCGAGCGTGCACACGTCCTTCTCGGTTTCCGAGCGAGCGATGACGGACCGGGTCCTGGCGGCCATCGAGAACCCGCTCGTCCATTGCATCGGGCACCTGACCGGCCGGCTGATCGGCCGCCGCGAGCCCTACGCAATCGACGTCGAGGCCGTCGTCGAGGCAGCGGCGGCCAGCGGGACCATGCTCGAGATCAACGGCAATCCGAACCGGCGCGATCTTTCGGAGCACCACGCACGACTGGCAGCCGAGGCCGGCGCGACCATCGTCCTCACCACCGACGCCCACGGCGTCGACACCCTCCACAACATCGAATACGCACTCGCTACCGCTCGCCGGGCCTGGCTAACTCCCGCCGACATTGCCAACACGCGCGGCTGGCGGGACTTCAAGAAGCTGCTGACGCGGCCGTAAAGGACAGCCCCGCTGTCCTTACCGTGGGCGATCGCTGCGGAGTCCTGGAGTGCGGACTAATTGGATGGGTCGAAGGGCGGAGTTGGGGAGGACATAGAACTTGACTCCGTCGCGATGCTCGATGCCCAGGACTGCCGCCTCACGTGTGCGCATCGTGAGGGCGATGAGGAGTGCGTAGCCGGCGCCGATCGCAGCCACGCCGGGAAAGAAGACACCCAGGGCCCCGGCCAGGATCGCGGACGCCCCGATCGGCCAGAGGCGGCCGAGGGCAATCCGGTTAGGCGTTTCGTCCGGGAGCACCGTTGCTGTGCGGGCCCGGGCGAGGGTGTCGCGCACGCCGTCGGCGGCGCGGGCGGGGCTGCCCAGATAGAGGCCGATCGCGAGCGCAGCCAACCACCAGACCGCGGCGACGAGGGCGGTGGTCGTGTCGTTGTTCTGTCCACTCACGATCGCCGTCAGCGCGCCCAGCGCCGTGGCCTCCGCCCCGGTCAGGAAGACGGTGATGCGGAGCATGTCGGTGTAGAGCACGCTAATCCGCCAGTGTTGTCAGGACGGCCAGCCACCCGGCGGGGCCGTCGACGCTCAGGTCAGATTCTTCCGCCAGCTCCGCCGGTGCCTCGGCGGATGTGACGCCAACGCAGATCGCCGCGTCCAGCGCGCCCTCGTCGCGCAGGTCTCGCAGACGCCGGAAGGCGTCGAGGTCAGTCCGGTCGTCGCCGGCATAGACCGCGAAGTTGACGTCATGAGTGGAGAGCAAGGCCGTCACGGCAGCGTCCTTGCCGCCGCATCCGGCCGGGCGAAGCTCCAAGACCTTGCGACCCCAGCGCGGCTCAAGGTCGGTTTCGCCGACCAGCCTGGCGATCTCGTGCGCCCGGGCCTCGGCCGTGAGTTCATCCTCGGCGCCCCGCCAGTGCAGCGCCTGGATCGGGCCCTTGTCCTCCAG
>JBAVGD010000152.1:0-2335 GCA_049684635.1 Solirubrobacterales bacterium
TCAAGGTGGTGCGCGAGCTCACCAGCCTGGGCCTCAAGGAGGCCAAGGACCTGGTGGACGGCGCGCCCAGCACCGTGAAGGAAGGCGTGGCCAAGGTGGAAGCCCAGGCCATGAAGGCGAAACTGGAAGAGCAGGGCGCCACGGTCGAGTTGAAGTAGGACTGGTTACGCACGGCGTTCGCAATCGCAGGTTGATGCCCCACCGCACCGGGGCCTTTTGGGCTGCCCGAAGGACGGATCATGTCTGAGACGCTGCCGCTGATCTCGTTCGCCAAGCTGGAGGAGGGGATGCCGATGCCCCACCTCCTCGACATCCAGACCCAGGCCTTCCAGGCGCTGCTGGCCCAGGACGACAAGGAGAAGGAGGACGTGGGCCTGGAGCGGGTCTTCAAGGACCTGTTCCCGATCACCGACGTGAACGAGAACTACTCGCTCGAGTTCGTGAAGTACGCGATCGGCGAGCCGAAGTACACGGTCGAGGAGTGCATCGAGCGGGACATGACGTACTCCGCCCCGCTCAAGGCGACCCTCCGCCTCGTGATCATGGAGGAAGTGGGCGGGGTCCGGCGGCCGAAGAATATCCTCGAGAAGGAGGTCTATCTCGGGGAGCTCCCGCTGCTCACGCCCCTGGGGACCTTCGTCATCAACGGCGCCGAGCGCGTGATCGTCTCGCAGCTGCACCGCTCGCCGGGCGTGGTGTTCGAGGAGACCATCCACCCCAACGGGCAGCGGCTCTTCTCCGCGCGGATCATCCCGTTCCGCGGCTCGTGGGTCGAGTTCACCATCGACATCCACGACGTCGTGTTCGTGCACATCGACAAGAAGAAGAAGTTCCCGGCCACCGCGCTGCTCCGGGCCTTCGGGTACTCGAGCAACTCGGACATCCTGGGGCTGTTCTTCGCGAAGAAGGAGCTGGACATCACCGGGAACCTCCAGGCGCGCAGCCAGCGCCGCGAGATCCTCGGCACGCTCCTGGCGACCGACGTCCCGAACCCCGAGGAGCCCAAGGGCGAGCCGCTGGCGAAGGAGGGCGACGAGCTGACGCTCGAGACCCTGCACGTGCTGCGGCGCGCCGGCGTCGGCACCGTCACGGTGTTCGCCGGCTACACGCAGCTCAACCTGCGCGACGAGGACGAGATCCCGCAGGCGCTGCGCGAGCGCGAGCAGAAGCACATCCTGGCCTTCGACGTCGCGGATCCGGCGACCGGCGAGGTGCTCGCCGAGCGGGGCAAGGAGCTCGGGGACGCGCTGCGCAAGAAGCTCCGCAAGGCCGGCGTCCTCAAGGTGGACGTCTTCCTCCCGCCGGGGCGGGGCGAGTCGCCGCTCATCAAGAACACCCTGGCCAAGGACCCGACCGCCAACGAGGCCGAGGCGCTGCAGCAGATCTACTCGCTGCTGCGGCCCGGCGAGGCGCCGAACGTCGAGACGGCGCGCAGCGCCCTCGAGCGGCTGTTCTTCTCGCCCAAGCGCTACGACCTCGGACGGGTGGGGCGGTACAAGATCAACCAGCGGCTGGGCGTGAACCTGCCCCCCAGCCACACGGTCCTGACCCAGGACGACTTCATCGCGATCGTCCGCTACCTCATCGAGCTGCACGAGGGCCGCGGGCACACCGACGACATCGACCACCTCGGCAACCGCCGGGTGCGGTCGGTCGGCGAGCTGATCGCCAACCAGCTCTCGGTGGGCCTGTCGCGCATGGCGCGGCTCATCAAGGAGCGGATGAGCATCAACAACGACCCCGAGAAGATCACCCTCGACGACCTGGTCAACGCGCGGACGGTGAGCGCGGTGATCCAGGCGTTCTTCGGGTCGTCGCAGCTGTCGCAGTTCATGGACCAGACCAACCCGCTCGCGGAGCTGACGCACAAGCGCCGGCTGTCCGCGCTGGGCCCCGGCGGCCTCACGCGCGAGCGCGCCGGCTTCGAAGTGCGCGACGTGCACTACTCGCAGTACGGCCGGATGTGCCCGATCGAGACGCCGGAAGGGCCGAACATCGGGCTCATCACCAGCCTCTCGACCTTCGCTCGCGTCAACGACCTCGGCTTCATCGAGACGCCGCTGCGGGTGGTGAAGCAGGGGAAGGTCACCGACGAGGTCCGCTGGCTGTCGGCCTCGGAGGAGGAGGATTTCGCCGTCGCGCAGGCCAACACGGCGCTCAACGCCGACGGGACCTTCCGCGATTCGATGGTGCTGTGCCGCAAGCGGGACGACTACCCGATGCTGACCCCGGAGCGGGTGGACTACATGGACGTGGCGCCGGAGCAGCTCGTCTCCATCGCCGCGGCCCTGATCCCGTTCCTGGAGCACGACGACGCCAACCGCGCCCTGATGGG
>JBAVGD010000153.1:0-6428 GCA_049684635.1 Solirubrobacterales bacterium
GCCTGCAGGCCTTCAACATCGGCCGCACTATTGCGCTGCTCTCCGAGAAGCTGCCGCAGACGGTCAACGGCGTGACCGTCTCCCGCTACTGCTCCTCCAGCCTCGATGCGATCCGCCACGCCGGCAACGCGATCAAGGCCGGCGAGGGCGACGTCTACATCGCCGCCGGCGTCGAGTGGGTCAGCCGCTACAACGAGCGGACCGAGCCGGCCGGCGCCGCCGACCAGAACGAGAACCTGCAGGGCAACGACGGCCAGCCAAACGCCTACATCGAAATGGGCCTGACGGCGGTCAACGTCGCCAACAAATACGAGGTCAGTCGCGCCGACATGGACAAGTTCGCGCAGCGCTCGCAGGAACTTGCGGTGAAGTCGCAGGAGGATGGCTTCTTCGCGCGCGAGATCGTCCCGGTGACGCTGCCCGACGGCACCGAGGTCGCCAAGGACGACGGCCCGCGCGCCTCCTCGACGTTGGAGAAGCTCTCCGAATTGCCGGAGGCCTTCGGCGGCGGCGGCGTTACCGCCGGCAACTCCTGCCCGCTTAACGACGGCGCCGCCGCGGTGCTGCTGATGAGCGACACCAAGGCCAAGGAGCTGGGGCTGACGCCACGCGCCCGCATCATCACGGCCGCCACCTGGGGCAACGAGCCCGAGTACATGGGCGTGGCCCCGATCGGCGCGATCAAGAAGGTGCTGGACCGCGCCGGGATGACGATGGGTGACGTCGACGTCGTCGAGTTGAACGAGGCCTTCGCCGCCCAGGTGATCCCGATCATGGACCAGTGCGACATCCCGCTCGAGAAGCTCAACACGCACGGCGGCGCGATCGCCCTCGGCCACCCCTTCGGGATGACCGGCGCTCGCATCATGGGCACCCTCCTCAACGTCATGGAGACCGACGACCACCAGGTCGGCATCGAGACGATGTGCGTCGCCGGCGGCCAGGGCAAGGCGATGATCGTCGAACGCGTCTGAGGAGGGACGTGCCGCTTCTTAGCGACCCATATGGGCACTTTAGAAGCGGCACGTCCTGCTGACGGTGGGATTCGTGGGCGACCTGGAGACCGTCACCTACGAGGTCGAGGGCCGGGTCGCCCGCATCACCCTGAACCGGCCGGAGCGGGGGAACGGGATCGTGCCGCGGATGCCGGCCGAGATTGCCGCTTGCGTCGAGCGGGCCAACCTCGACCCCGAGATCCACGTCATTGCCCTCGCCGGCAACGGCACGGGCTTCTGCGGCGGTTATGACCTGGTCGCCTCGGCCGAGGGAGACATGAGCGACCTGGGCGAGGGTGGGGACGCGGCGGCACCGGCGGGTTCGCCGCTCGCCCCGCCGCCTGGCTCGCCTGTCGATCCCGCGACGATCGCCGCCAACCACGCGCCGGAGTCGGACTGGGACCCGGTCACCGACTTCCAGTTCATGTGGCGCAACGTGCGCGGCTTCATGAGCCTCTTCCACTCCGAGAAGCCGGTGATCTGCAAGGTGCACGGCTACTGCGTCGCCGGCGGCACCGACATGGCGCTCTGCTCGGACCTGCTGGTGGTCGCCGAGGACGCCAAGATCGGCTACCCACCGGCCCGCGTCTGGGGCTCGCCGACGACGGCGCTGTGGGCAGCGCGGGTCGGGCCGATGCGGGCCAAGCGGCTGCTGCTCACCGGCGACTCGCTGACGGGCACCCAGGCCGCAGAGTGGGGCCTGGCGACCGAAGTCGCGCCGGCCGCGGAGCTCGACGAGCGCTTCGAGGCGCTCGTGCAGCGCGTCGCCCGCCTGCCGATCAACCAGCTGGTGATGATGAAGATGCTGGTCAACCAGTCGCTCTACGCGCAGGGCCTGCACCAGACGCAGCTGCTGGGCACCTTCTTCGACGGCGTCGCCCGTCACACCAAAGAGGGTCACGACTTCGTCCGCCGCGCCACCGAAGGCGGCTTCAAGGAGGCGGTGCGCGACCGTGACGAGCCGTTCGGCGACCACGGCCTGGACGGCTTCGGCGTTTGACGAGCCGCCACCGCGTCGAAACGCGAGGTGTGGACCCGCTGCCGGCCGGTCGTCGGTAGGGTGCGCGCCCCGATGAGCGAGCCAACCGACCACCGCGCGCTGTTCACCCCGAAGAACGTTCGTGCGTTCCTCGGCGATAGCTTCCCCGGTCACCTCGGAATCGAGCCGCTGGAGATCGAGGACTCGCACGCCGTCGGGCAGATCCTGGTCGACAAGCGGCATCTTCACCCTGGTGGCTACGTGCATGGAGGCGTGTGGACCGCGCTTGGCGACACCGTCGCGGCCTGGGCAACCTTTCGCAACATTCCCGCCGGCCACAACTTCACGACGATCGAGCTGAAGCTGAACGTCTTCTCGGCCGGGCTGCCCGGCGACGAGATCGTCGCCACCGGTGAGCCTTTGCATGTGGGGAGGAGCACGGTCGTGATCGAGGTCAGGATGGAGCGCCGGCGCAACGGCGAGGGCCCGCGCCTGGCCGCCAACCTCCTCGTCACCCAGTTCGTCCTCCCACCCCGCGACTGAACCGCCGGCCCGATGGTTGCACCCGACCACAACCCCGATGGGGGCTGATCGCCGCTTCATGGATTGACCCCACCGGGTGGTCAACCCGAGCAGCGATGCGCGTGGAGGCGCGTTAGGCCAGGATCGCGCTTGTCGACGGGATTGTGAGCGGGGCCGGTGGGAGCTTGAGGTCGTAGCTCTCGGCGGGGACCACCAGGGCGTCGTGGTCGAGTGCTGCGAAGGCGCGAACGACATGCGGATCGAACTGCTCATCGGCCTGCTGTTCGACCTTGGCTACCGCTTCGGGGATCGACCAGGCGCGCTTGTAGGGACGCTCCTGAATGAGCGCGTCGAACACATCTGCAACGGCCACGATCCGACCGCTGAGCGGGATGTCGGTTCCACGCAGTCCGTGTGGATAGCCGCTTCCGTCCCAATGCTCATGGTGGGTCAGGGCGATCGACTCGGCCATCTGCAGGATCGCGAACTTGGGGTCGGCCAGGATCTTGGCGCCGATGAGCGTGTGTTCCTGCATTTCCTTGAGCTCCTTGGGGGTGAGTTCCCCGGCCTTGAGCAGGATTCGATCGGGAACGCCGAGCTTGCCGATGTCGTGCAGGGGCGCGGCGCGGCGGATCAAGGCGACAGTCGCCTCGGGAAGGCCCATTTCCATTGCGATTAGGGCCGAGTTGCGGCCGACCCTTTCGGTGTGCGCGTGGGTGTTGTCGTCGCGGTACTCGGCGGCCAGCGCGAGCCGCCGCTGCGTCTCCAGCCGGGACTCCTCGAGCGCGTTCGTGCGCTCGCGAACCATCGTCTCCAGCTGGGTGGCCTGGTTATCGAGGGCGTCCTCCGCTTCTTTTTGCTGCGTGACGTCTCGCGCCGCCGCATAGAACCGGTGCTCCTCAGGTGCCACCCGCGTATGCCATTCGAGCCAACGGTAGGAGCCGTCGATCGTGCGGTAACGATTTCGAAATTTGTGTGTTTCCGGGCTTTCGTCGACCAGCATTTCGGTCTCGCCCTCTGTGTCATCGCGTTCATCGGGATGGACGAACTCGACGAATGGCCGCGACAGCAGCACCTCCCGCGAGTAACCGAGGGTTTCTTCCCAGGCCGGGTTGACCCACTCGAAATAGCCGTCGAACGTTGCCGTGCAGAGGAGGTCGCGCGACAGCTCGTAGTAGCGCCTGCTGCGTGCTTGCAGCTTCCGGCTGACGTCGACGAACCGACCAAGTCCGCCGCCGAGAAGAAGGAACGCAGACGCCCTCGTGATCACACCCACCGGCCCCAGTTGCGCACCGCTGTCGACATCCCAGCCGAGGACCAGCGCTGTCGCGACGATGGCCGCGAGGAGACCGCCCCGCATCCCAAACGCCATCGCGCAGACCGCGATGGGGAGGACGTAGAGCATGTGCGTCGCACTGCGAAGATCGGGTGTCGTGTCCGACAGCGCGAAGACTCCGACGAACAGCAATCCAACCACCCCGAAGATCACGCTGCGCGGCACATCGGCCCACGCTCGCCAATGGAGGCCATGTGTGAGCAGAGGCTTCCGCATCTGCTCCAGCCTGTGGCTCGTTAGCAACTCATAAAGCTTCTTGCCCAATGTGGGTCGCCCGATCTCTGGTGACTCTGCGGACAATCCTTACCCAGACACTCGGTTTTGCAAACGGCCGGCTTTGCAAACCGGGGCGTTCCGCGGACACCGGCAGCCCAAACGCGAAGCTACCTGGACGTATCTCGCAGGCCGAGCCACTTCCCGGCCATCGATCGGTGAAAGCGGCCGGCGCTTTCGTCTGGGCCCTCCGTCTCCCAGCGTTCGATCTGCGGCAGGCGCCAGAGCACGCTGGCGACGGTCAGGCCAATCGCAGCGCAGAGCAACGCGAGGAACCACTGGGCCGCGGTGAGCAGGGCCATTTCGAAGAAGTCGCGGACGGGCGCCGCGGCGAGGATCAGCGCGTACAGCGCCCCCAGCCCGGCGACCAGCGCGAGCATGTAGCTCTGGATCGCGATGTGCTCGCGGCCGGGGCCGCGCTCCAGGAGCAGCACGAAGGAGAGGCCGAGCACGATCAGCGTTGTGGTCGCCGCGGTGCGTCCGGCCTCGAGGGAGCCGCCAAAGACGGTGTCGACCAGGAAGAAGGAGAGGATCGAGCCGAATGCCGTTGCCAGGCCCGCCGGGACGGCAAAGGCCGCCAGCGCGCGTAACAGGCGCCCGCGGTAGAGCGGCCCATCGGAGGGCGCGAGCGCCAGCACGAAGGAGGGGATTCCAATCGTCAAGAACGCCGCCAGGGTGAGGTGCCGGGGCAGGAAGGGGAAGGCAAAGCCCGGCACCGCGACGAACAGAATAAGCGCCGCCGCGTAGACCGACTTCGTCAGGTAGAGACGACCGAGCCGGTGGATGTTGCGCGCTATCCGCCGCCCCTCCGCGATCGCCTGGGGAAGCCGCGCGAACTGGTCCTCGAGCAGGACGACATCGGCCACGCCCTTGGTCACCTGTGTCCCGGAGCCCATCGCGACCGCGAGCCGCGCCTGCTTCAGGGCGGGCACGTCGTTGACCCCGTCGCCGATCATCGCCGTGTAGCGCCCGGCCGCCCGCAGCGCTCCGACCAGCGCTTTCTTCTGCTCGGGCGCGATCCGGCAGAAGATCGTGTTGCGCTGCGCGGCCTCGGCCAGCAACTCGGGGTCCTCCGGCAGTTCGGGCCCCTCGATCACGCCGGCGTCCTCGGGGATCCCGACCGCGTAGGCCACCGCGGTCACCGTGGCCCGGGCGTCACCGGAGATCAGCTTCAAGTCCACCTCCTCCTTGCGGATGAAGGCAATCGTCTCGGCGGCGTCCGGTCGCAGCGTCTCCTCCAGCACCACCAGCGCCAGTGGCGCCAGTCGCGGAGGGCCCCCGCCGGAGGGATCGTCGGGCAACGCCTCGACGGACTCGCCAAAGGCGATCACGCGGCGGCCCGCTGTCGTCTCCTCCTCCAGCTTGCGGGCAAGGTTCGGTGTCAGCGTCAGCGCCCCAGTGCGTTCCAGGATGTCCGGAGCGCCCAGCACGTAGCTCGTGCCGGCGAGCTGCAGGCCGCTCCACTTCCAGGCAGACGAAAACGGGACCTCGCCGGTCACTCGGCCCGCTTTGCCTGGGAATCTCTCGGCGATCGTTTCCAGCGTTCGGTTCTGATCGCCGGCACTGGCGGCGAACCTTCCAAGCGCCGTGTGCGCGCTCTCCGCATCGACCCCTTCGGCGACCTCGACCCCCAGCAGCCGCAGCTTGCCGTCCGTCAGCGTCCCGGTCTTGTCCACGCAGATGGTGTCGACCGAGGCGAGGCTCTCGGTGGCGCTCATCTGCTGAATCAGGGTTGCCTTGCGGGCGAGTCGCACCGCCGCAACCGCGAAGGTCACGCTCATCAGCAGCACGAGGCCCTCCGGGATCAGGGTCACCAGGCCCGCGGTTGCCGTCTGGGCCGCCTCGACGAGCGCGACGCTCCGAACCTTGAAGGTGATGAGCAGGACGGCGGCAAGGGGCACCATCGCGTACGTGCAGGCGACGATCACCCTGTTCACCTCTTCCTGCAGGGGTGACGGAGGATGGCGGAACGTCCGGGCCTCGCCGGCCAGCCGTCCGGCGTAGCTGTCCTCCCGTACCGCGTCGACCGTGTAGTAACCGGAGCCGGACATGCAGTAGGAGCCCGAGAGGGCGCGCTCGCCCAGGCCCTTGCGCACCCCATCCGCCTCGCCGGTCAGCATCGACTCATCCAGGGTCATGCCGCGGGTGCGGATCACCTCCCCGTCGGCGACCAACTGATCGCCCGGCTCCACCCTGATCACGTCGCCCGGCACGACCTCCTCCGCAAGCAGGCTGGTGAGCTCCCCGTCCCGCACGACTTTCGCATGCGGCGCCACCACCACGGCCAGCTCGTCCAGGGTTCGCTTCGCCTTCAGCTCCTGGC
>JBAVGD010000154.1:0-2482 GCA_049684635.1 Solirubrobacterales bacterium
GCGTAACCCTGCGCGCTACGGACGGCGAGATGGGCTTGCAGACGACCCTCGACGCTGAAGTCGCTGCGCCCGGCACGATCCTGCTTCCAGGCCGCTTGCTCTCAGATCTGGCGCGGGCACTCGGCGAGGCTACGGTCACGATCGAGCTGCGCGACACCGAGCACGACGTCGAGATTCGCAGCGGAGCTTCGAGCTTTCATCTCCGCATCCTTCCAGCGGAGGATTTCCCCAACTTCCCAGAGGCGGGAGCCGAGGTCATCCAACTTCCGGCCGCGGCGCTTATCGAGGCGATAGAGCTGGTCGCGCGCGCCGCCTCGAAGGATGACATGCGTCCCGTTTTGACCGGGGTGCTGGTAACGGCGGCCGGCAATGAAATGACGATGGTCGCGACCGACTCCTACCGGCTTGCTGTCAAGCGGACCGAGCTGGAGACAGCCATAAGCGCTGAGCTCGAAGCGAATATTCCGGCTCGGGCGCTGCGCGAGCTGAGCCGCATCCTTGCGGCGGAGGAGTTGGAGGAGGTATCGGTCAGCCTGCAGCCGACTCAGGCGGTATTTACGGCCGCCGGCACGATCCTCAACACGAGGCTGATCGATGGCCAGTTCCCGAACTTCCGGCAGCTGTTGCCGGAATCCTACGACCACGACGTACGCCTGCCGCGCCCCGAATTCCTAGATGTCACGCGCCGCGTTAGCCAGCTGGCGCAACGCAACGCGCCGCTGCGGCTGGCCTTTGCCTCCGGTGAGCTCACCATCTCCGCATCCACACCCGACATCGGCGACGCAGAAGAGACGATGCCGGCTGCGTTCGAGGGGGAGGCTCTGGAGATCGGCTTCAACCCGGAGTTCCTTCGTGACGGGATCGAAAGCGTCGAGGGGGACGAGGTGATGCTGCGGCTGATCTCCCCACTTCGCCCGGGGCTCCTGCAGCCGGTCGACGGCGACGATTTCCGCTATCTGGTGATGCCGATCCGCCTCAACGTGTAGGGACGGCGGCTCATGCGCGTCATCGCCGTTGAAGCGAAGCCGCTGCGGAGCCTCGAGAGCCTGCGAGTTGAGTTTGGAACCGGGATCGTCACCCTCGTAGGCCCGAATGGAGTCGGCAAGACCAACGCCCTCGAGGCCCTTTACTTCGCCCTCACCGGACGGTCGTTTCGAACCGCCGATCGCCGCGAGCTGATCCCCTTTGGCGCCCCTTTGGCGCGAGCCGAGGCCGTGGTGCGCGATGGGGATGGGGTGGAGCATTCCCTCCTGGCGGCGGTCAGCCGCAGCGAGGGACGCCGGCATCTGCTGGACGGCAAGCCGGCCGATCCGGCGACGCTTGCGCGGCACCGGCCGCCGATCGCAGTTTTCGCGCCGGACCGGCTCGCCCTCGTCAAGGGGCCGCCGGCGGAGCGGCGCGCCCATGTCGATCGCTATATCGCCGCGCGCTGGCCGTCCCGGTCTGGGTTGCGGCAGCGCTACGGACAGGCCCTGGCGCAACGCAACGCAATGCTGAGTCGCGTGGCGGCCGGCCTTGATCAGCGCCAGTTGGATGTCTGGGACATCGCTCTGGCCGAGGCGGGAGCGGCGCTGGTGGAGGCCAGAGCTGCCGCCACCGCCGCGCTGGCGGCCCCTTTCCGTCAGGCCGCCACGGAGCTCGGCCTCGAAGGCGATGCCTCGTTTGGGTATGTACCGCGGGCCGCTGGGTCGCCGGCGGAGATCTGCGCCGGCCTTGGCGCCCGGCGGCAGGCCGACCTGAGGCTCGGACGTACCTCATGGGGCCCGCATCTCGATGAGTTCAAGGTGACCGTTGACGACAGGTCGGTGCGCCGGTACGGCTCGCAGGGCCAGCAGCGGGCCGCCCTGCTGGCCCTTTTGTTTGCCGAGCGAGAGGCGCTTCTCGAGGCCCGCGGAGTGGTGCCACTCTTCCTCCTCGACGACGTGATGAGCGAGCTCGATCCGGATCGCCGCGAGCGCCTGGTCGAGCGCCTGGCAACCGGAGGACAGGCACTGATCACCGCCGCGGCCGCGGAGTCGGTGCCGCCTCGCGCTCTCGCGACGGCGATTCAAATGCAGCCGCCCGCCCTGCGGGGTATCGCGGCATGACTCGCCGCCCCGCCCCGCGCCCGGCCGCTCCCGCCTTCCGCGCCGCCCTCGAACGCGCCGCCCCGCGGACTCCACTCGCTGCAGTGCAGGCGGCCTGGCGCGAGGCCGTCGGTGAGCGTGTCGCGGCTGTCGCGCAGCCGGTCTCCGAACAGGATGGAGCCATCGTCCTGGCCTGTTCGGATCCGGTCTGGGCGGAGGAGCTCGACCTGATGCAGCAGCAGCTCCTGCGGTGTCTTCGCGACCAGCTCGGCGAGGATGCTCCAAAGCGCTTGCGGATTCGTTTCGAAGATGAGCGCCTCTAATCACCTTTATGCATGATTTGCAGGGATTTCGTGAAACGGCGGGCGGCTGTCGGGGGAGCTGAACTGGTATCCTTATGTCAACTTGATTTCTGC
>JBAVGD010000155.1:0-7117 GCA_049684635.1 Solirubrobacterales bacterium
CGCGGCGCGGTTCGTGGAGAAGATGTCTCCCCAGATCGCAGGGTTGGAGCCGGCGACTCGCGTCGTGTCGCGGAAGCTCGGGCCGACCTCCGGCATCCGCTCCGAATCGCGCGTCAGCTCCGCGGCCGCTTGGCCGGCGAGCACGTTGGCGAGGACATGTGGCAGGTGACTCACGGTCGCCATCAGGCGGTCATGCGTCTCCGCGTCGATCGCCTGCGGCCGCCCGCCGAGCCCTGCAACCGCACGCTGCAGACGGTCGTAAAGGAGACCCTCCGAGCGCTCGGTCGGAGTCAGGTACCAGCGGGCGCCATCGAAGAGATCCGCCCGCGCATTCTCGACCCCCGACGTCTCGGCACCGGCCAGCGGATGACCACCGATGAAACGCGGATCGTCTCCGAGCACCTCGACTATCTCGCGCTTGGTGGATCCGACGTCGGTAACCACCGTGTCAGGGCCGCAGGCCTGGAGCGCTTCGCGCGCCAGGTCCGGCAGGGACCCGACTGGCGCGGCACAGAAGACGAGATCGGCGTCCTCGCAGGCCGCCGCGACCGTGTCAGCACCGCGATCGAGCGCGCCGACCGCCACCGCTCGCTCGAGCGTTTGCGGCTCCGGATCGAAGCCCACCACCTCTTGCTGCAGACGCCGGCGGCTGGCAAGGCCGATCGAGCCCCCGATCAGGCCCACGCCAAGCACCGCCACCCTCATTTGGCGCGCCGAGTCCGGACAGCGGCCGCCAGCTCGTCGAGCAGGGTGACCGTCTGCTCCCAGTCGATGCAGGGATCCGTGATCGACTGGCCGTAGGTCAGCTCCTCCCCGCTGTCGAGGTCCTGGCGACCCTCGACCAGGAAGGACTCGAGCATCACGCCGACGATCGCGTCGCTCCCGCCCGCGACCTGATCGGCGATCGCCCGCGCCGCCACCACCTGCCGCGCCGGGTCCTTTTCGCTGTTGCCATGGGACGCGTCGACGACGACATGCTCCGGCAGATCGGCCGCCCGCAGCAGCTTCAACGCGCCGGCCACGCCGGCGGCGTCGTAGTTGGGGGCACGCTTCCCCCCGCGGAGAATCACGTGGCCGTTCGGGTTGCCGGTCGTGTGGAGGATGGCCGGCGCCCCGTTGTCGTCGATACCCGCGAACGCATGCGGCACCGCCGCCGCGCGAACGGCATCGACGGCAACCTGGACATTGCCGTCGGTCCGGTTCTTGAAGCCGATCGGCATCGAGAGTCCCGAGCCGAGCTGGCGGTGGATCTGGCTCTCCGTCGTGCGAGCACCGATTGCGCCCCAGGCGACGGTGTCGGAGATGTACTGCGGCGTGATCGGGTCGAGGAACTCGCAGCCAACCGCCAGGCCGAGGTCGAGCACCTGAAGCAGCAGGGTGCGCGCTATGCGCAGCCCCGCGTTCACGTCGCATGACCCGTCCATGTGGGGGTCGTTGATCAGGCCCTTCCAGCCGGTCGTGGTCCGCGGCTTCTCGAAGTACACCCGCATCGCGATCACCAGGTCGTCGTGGAGGCCGGCCGCCGCCTCGCTGAGCCTTCCCGCGTAATCGAGCGCCGCCTCGACGTCATGCACGCTGCAGGGGCCAACGACGACGAGCAGCCGGTCGTCGGCGCCATCGAGGATGTTCTCCACTTCGCGCCTGCCCCGCACCACGGCCAGCTCTCGCTCGTCGCCGAGCGGCAGATCCTCCAGCAAGCGCGCAGGCGAGACGAGCTCGACGATCCGCTCAATACGCTGGTCGCGAACGAGGTCTCGAGCCTCGGTATGCATTCCAATCATCATCTTCTCTTCACTGCCTTTCTCCACGTTCAAGACCCTACTTTCAAAGCGGGCTTCGCAATGCGAACGCGTGCGCAGCGAAGCGCGCCAACCGACGGAATCGACGCCCGGCCGAGCGATCTATGGATGCGGCGGCGAGCCGCGAGGCCGGAGCGCCTAGCTAAATCGCCAGCAATAGGAGAAGCGGGCAGGGACGAGGGCGCTGGGAGCGCGGGTGCTGCTCACGATGTCGTCCATTCGCTTCACTACCAATGGTTGTAGCAGGCCACACCGCCTCTTTGCAACCCCGCAACCGATGCGCACGGCACCGCTCTGCGGCTATCGGCCGATCAGCTCAGCCAGCGCAGCGAGAAAGCGACCGTTCTCGGCCGCGGTCCCGTAGGTGACGCGGATGTGGCCGGGCCCGCCGAGGGGCGTTCCGGGCCGGACCGCAATCGAGCGTTCGGCGAGACCGTCGACAACCGCCTTCTCGTCGGCGTCTCCAAGGTCGATCCAGGAGAAGTTCGCCTGGCTCTCAGAGGTCTCGAGACCCATCTCCCCCAGCGCTCCCTGCACACGGATGCGCTCGGCGATCGTGGTCTCCACCCGCCGCGCTACATCGTCCTGGTGGAGGATCGCCTCGGCCGCCGCGGCCTGAGCCACCGCATTGACGCTGAAGGGCTGGCGCACGGCATCGATCGCGTTTCGGAACTTGGCGGAGCCGATCGCGAAGCCGACCCTCAGCCCGGCAAGGCCGTAGACCTTGCTGAAGGTGCGCAGGACGACGAGGTTGCTGAACCGGGTCAGCAGGTCAACGGTCGCGTCCGGATCGTCATCGACCTGGAACTCCGCGTAGGCCTCGTCGAGGACTATGGCCACGTGGCTGGGGACGCGTTCGCAGAAGGCCGCGATCTCCGTTACCGGCAGGTGAGTGGCCGTCGGGTTGTTCGGGTTGCAGACGAGGACCAGCTGGGTGGCGACGGTCACCTCGGCGGCCATCGCCTCGAGGTCGTGGACTTCCCCCGGGGCAAGCGCCACGCGAACCTCCCGCGCCCCCGTCAGCGCGGCAAGGTGCGGGTACATCGAAAAGGAGGGCCACGCGTAGACGATCTCCGCGCCGGGCTCGCAGAGCGCCTCCGCTGCCGCGAGAAGGAGCTCGCAAGAGCCGTTGCCCACCGCAATCCGGCTCGGCTCGGTCTCGTAGCGATCGGCGATTCGACTCCGCAGCAGCGTTGCCGCCGGGTCCGGATACCGGTTCATCACGCCGGCGACGTCCCGGATCGCCGCCACCACCTTGGGGTGCGGCGAGAATGGCGACTCGTTGGACGCAAGCTGCGCGATCCCCCCAGCCGCAATCGCCTCCGGTCCCTTACCGCTCGGGACGCCGGCCTGGTAGCCCGGAATGCGGGCGAGCTTCTCGGCAAAGCTGACGGTCATGCCGCCTATTGTGCAGCGTGGAGGTCGGAACGCAGCTCCTGGGTGGCCCCGAGGTAGGCGTGGGCCGGCACGTGACCGACCGGCGCGTAGTAGTGGACCATCGCCCGGATCACCCTCTCCATCGAGCCGGGGACCGGGATCTCGCGACAGCAGAGAAGGGGCACGGACTCGAGGCCGAGACCACGCGCCGCGACCGCCGGGAAGTCCGCATTGAGGTCATCCGTCGTCGTGAACAGGCAGCTCACCAGGGCCTGCGGCTCGAGGCCGTTGCGGCCGAGCAGCTCTCGCATCAGCTCACCGGTGGCGGCGAGGATCGCCCCGGACTCGTTTGCGTCGGCCTGCACCGCTCCACGCACGGCGAAGAGTCGCTGGCCCCCGGTCTGCTCCCGTGCGTTGCCGCTCACGGCGTTGAATCTTTCCAGAAGGACATTCGAATCAACTGGCGTCGTGCTCGTTCGAGAGGAATCCCCCGAGCCTGGAAACCTCGTTCTCCGAAAGCCGGCGAGCCTCCCCCTCCGCGAGGTCTCCGAGCTCGATCGGGCCGAAGCGGACCCGCCGCAGCGAGACAACGCCGTTGTTCACGGCCTCCGCCATGCGGCGCACCTGGCGGTTCCTCCCCTCTCGCAGGACGATCTCGATCTCCCGCTCTCCGAGCCGCCGGACCTCGGCGGGCGCCGTTGGGCCGTCCTCCAGATCGACGCCACGGGCGAGCGCCTGCAGATCCGCTTCCGAGGGAGGCCGGCGCAGCGTCACCCGGTAGGCCTTCGGCACCTCGTAGCGGGGATGCGTAAGCCGGTTGGCGAGCTCGCCATCGTTGGTGAGCAGCAGCAACCCGGTCGAGTCGACATCGAGGCGGCCAACCGGGTAGAGACGGGCCTCGCTGCTGACAAGACTGACGACCGCCGGCCGGTTGCCCGGCTCGCGTGCGGTGGAGACGACTCCGGCCGGCTTGTTGACCGCCCAGATCTCGCGCCGCTCGGGGAGGACGGGGCTTCCGTCGACCCGCACATCGTCCCCAGCTCCCACATCCCGCGCCGGGTCCGTAACGACCCCCCCACCAATCGTCACCCGTCCGGCAGCCACGATCAACTCGGCTCTCCGCCGCGACGCGATGCCCCCGTGGGCAAGGAACTTGGCGAGCCTCACAACGCCAGACGGGCCGGAGGAGGCCCTGGCGGAGCCTCCCCGCTGTTGCTCCGCCGGGGCCTCCCCCGGCCCGTCCTCCGCCTCATGGCTCGGCTCTTTGCTCCCCCGCCTTGATCAGGCGCTCGCGCAGCTCCCGCTCGTCGTCTGGAGTCGGGTCGAAACGCGACGGATCCGGCAGCTGATCCAGGCCGGAGAGACCGAAAAGCCTTTCGAACAGGTCCGTCGTCTTGAAGAGGGCCGCCCCGAAGCGCGAGCGCCCGGACTCCTCGACCAGGCCACGCTCGGCCAGCGTCTGCACCGCGGACTCCGAGGAAACGCCGCGGATCCGCGCCACCTCCGGCCGCGATACCGGCTGTAGGTAGGCGACGATCGCGAGGGTCTCGGCCTGCGCCTGGGTCAGCGGTGGCGTTCGCGGTTTGGCCAGCAGCCGTCGCGCGGCTGCCTCGCTGGACGGATCGCTGGCAAGCGCAAAGCCACCGGCGACCTCGCGCAGGACCACGCCGCGCTTCCCCTCGCTGAGGTCTTCACGGAGGACGTCGATCGCCTCGGCCACCTGGCCTTCCGTTGCCTCCGCTGCCTCGGCGAGATCGGCGACAGCAACGGGCTGCGCCGAGAGGAACAGCAGAGCCTCGATCGTCCGGGCGAGATCGCTCACCCCTGCGCCTCCCGCCTGCGAATCTCGATCGGGCCGAACGGCTTGCCCTGCTTCCAAGTCACCTCTCCCTTTCTGTAGAGCTCGAGCAGAGCGAACAGGGTGACCGCCTGGGTCAGCCGGTCCTCGCCGCCGAACTGCTCGTCGAAATCGATGCTGGTACGGCCGGCGAGGGCGTCCCGCAGGGCGCGCAGCCGCCTCTCCAGCGAAACCGTCGGCCGGATGTGGCTGGTGTCGAGTGGAGGTGGAGTGGCCAGCAGATCTCCCAGCGCCGCCCCAAGCTGATCCGGCTCGTACGCCGCCGCCGCCGCATCCAGGGCGACCCGGCGGAGCTCGGCAGGCAGGGGCGCGGATCGGTATAGATAGCCGCGCTCGGCGTCGAAGCGCTTGACCAGCATCGCCGCCGCATCCCGGTAGCGGCGGTACTCCAGCAGGCGCGCGAGCAGCTCCTCGACCGCCTCCTCGGGACCGAGCTCCTCGAGCTCCTCCTCGGCGCCGGGAAGCAGCAGGCGCGACTTCAGCTCCAGCAGCGCCGCGATCAGGACGAGGAACTCGGTCGCAACATCGAGCTCCAGCTCCCCCTCGCGCTCGAGGTGCTCGACGTAGGCGATCACCACCTCGCCCAGTTCGACCTCGAGCAGGTCGACCTCCTCGCGCAGCACGACCGCCATCAGGAGATCGAAGGGCCCGGCGAAGACGTCGAGCTCGAGGTCAAGCTCCGCGACGGTCACGGTCTCAAGTTACCGCCGGGGGCCGATGCCCATGCGGTCCCGCACGTCCGCGAGGGTCCGCGAGGCGATCGCGCCGGCCTTCTCGGCACCGGCCGCGAGCGCCGCCTCCAGAGCGCCCTCGTCGGGGCGCAGCTCCGCGTAGCGCTCCCGGACCGGCGCGAGGAACTCGACCACGGCCTGGGCGACCGCTTGCTTGAAGTCTCCGTAACCGGCACCCTCGAACTCGCCTTCGATCGCAGCCGGGTCGACACCGCGGGCAACGGCGAGGATGTCGATCAGATTGGCGATGCCGGGCTTGTCCTCGCCACGGACGATCTCCCGGCCGGAGTCGGTGACCGCGCTGCCGAGCTTCTTGCGGATCGCCTCGGGCTCGTCGAGTACGTAGACGGTTCCCGCCTCCGTCGCGCCCGTTGTCGACATCTTCCGCTCCGGCTCCTGCAGGTCCATCACCCGAGCACCAATCTCCGGGATCCGGTGCTCGGGCACGACCAACGCCTCGCCGAAGCGCTCATTGAAGCGGCGCGCGATCTCGCGCATCAGCTCTACGTGCTGGAGCTGGTCCTCGCCCACCGGGACCTCGGTCGCCCTGTAGGCAAGCACGTCGGCCGCCATCAGGACCGGGTAGAAGAACAGCGCGGCCGAGACCAGTTCCCGCTGCTTTGCCGACTTGTCCTTGAATTGGTGCATGCGGTTGAGGTCGCCGTGGGCGGTCACGGCCGAGAGCAGCCAGGTCAGCTCAGCGTGCTCTCGGACGTCGGACTGGCGGAAGAGGATGCAGCGTTCGGGATCGAGGCCGGCGGCCAGAAGGACGGCCGTGGTGTCGTAGAGACGCTCCCGCAGTTCGGCCGGATCGAACGCGACTGAGATCGCATGCAGGTCGACGATGCAGTAGATCGCCGGATCGCCGCGGCCCTGGCCCTCGACGTACTGGCGAATCGCCCCGATGTAGTTGCCGAGGTGCTTGCGGCCGGTCGGCTGGATGCCGGAGAAGATGACGGGGGCGCTCACGGGACGGAGCCTATTTCGGAGAAGCGCTCGCCGCCTTGACCAGGCCAGGGCAAGGTCAAAGTCGCCAGCGGTGATCAGGCTAGCTCCGGGGCGGATGGCTCACGCGCGGCTGCGATGCGCTGCCCTTCGCCGCAGTCGCAGTCCGCGCCGTGGCCGCACTCCCCTGCGGCGGCCGCTCCGCCTGCCGGTACCGCCTCGAAGCTGCGACGCGGGTTGACGATCCCGAACCCGGAGACCGCTCCCCCCGCGATCATCAGCAAGCCGGCAATCAGGACGCCGAGGTGGAAGGCCGAGGTCGAGGCGTCGTCCGCGGCCGCGTGGACCCGCGCTGCCGCAGCGGGTGGGAGCCGCCTGGTCGAGGGCACCGCCAGCGGCTTCTCCTT
>JBAVGD010000156.1:0-4583 GCA_049684635.1 Solirubrobacterales bacterium
CAGCTGGATCGTCCCGCTCCTCGGGTTCTTCCTGCTGCCATGGACGACCCTGGCTTACGCGGTGATGTGGAGCTCGTCTGACCGGGTCTCCGGCTTCGAGTGGTTCATCGTCGTCCTCGCCTTCCTGGTCGACCTCGGCGCCTTCTTCGGCGGCGCTCGTCGCCGAACAGCACAAACGTAGACCGTCCCCCATCGGCGTCAGACAGACGCAAGGGGCCGGTCTCAGCCGCCATCGACCGGGTAGGCGACCCTGATGCAGGACTTGGCCAGGACGATGAAGTCGTGTCGCCGAGAGGTCCCGCCCCCAAGCGGGGTGATCTCCACATTGACGATTGGGATGAAAGCGACATCCCCACGGTTGATCGCATCCGAGAGGCGGCTTTGGTAGCCCTCCGGAGGCAGACTTATGTCGCCCACCACCAGATGGCGGTCGGTTTCGAACGCAACTCGCTCGGTGCGCTGGGCTGTGGTGCTGCGCGCCTCCACTGCCGAGCCCTATCGACAACTCTCGCCCTCAGCGGTACCCGATAAACGTCCAGCCGCCAGGACACTGCGACGAGGAGAGTCGTTCAATCGGGGCGCCCGGATTCGAACCGGGGACCTCCGCCACCCAAAGGCGGCGCGCTACCAGGCTGCGCCACGCCCCGATGCATCGCAGTCTAGAGCGGGCCTCGGCCCTGGAACTGCGGCCCCATGCTGCCAACCGTTAGCTTTCCCGCGCGATGGCCGAGGTCCGACCCATTTACGCGACGCATTACGACCTTGCGGTCGTCGGATCGTTGGAGAAGGTCGCGGCGCCTCCGTACGACGTGATCGATGCGGCGCAGCGGGCCGCGTTGCTGCGGCGGTCGCCCTACAACGCGGTCGCGATCGACCTGCCGAAACCATACGACGCCGAGCCCGATGTCCCAGGTGAGGACCCGTACGCCCACGCGGCCGAAACGATGGAGGAGTGGCGGGCGGCTGGGCCCCTGGTCACCGACCGCGAGCCGGCGCTGTGGGCGATGACGCAGGATTACACCGGGCCCGATGGTGAGGGGCGCACCCGCCATGGAATCCTGGCCCGCGTTCGCGTCGAGGATTTCGAGGAGGGTCAAGTCCTTCCTCACGAGCGCACGCTGCCGGGGCCGAAGAAGGATCGCCTCGATCTCACCCGCGCAACCCGCCACAACCTCTCGCCGATCTTCTCGCTGAGCACCAAAGATCCATGGCCGCTGGTTGCGCCCGAGGTCGAGTCACAGGAGCCCTGGGGTGAGGCGACCGACGCCGGCACGCGGACCCGCGTCTGGCGAATCGGCAACCCCGCCGTCCACGAGCAGGTCAGTGCGCTGCTTGCTGATGCCAAGCTCCTGATCGCCGACGGTCACCATCGCTACGAGACCGCGATCGCCTACCGCGACGAGGTCGGCGGCGAGGGCGATCACAACTACACGTTGATGGCGCTGACCGGGCTCAGCGATCCCGGCCTCACGGTCTTCCCCACCCATCGCCTGCTCTCCGGCTTCGCTGACAATCCGGAGCGCCAGCAGCGCCTCGGCGAGGGACTCCGCCGGCTGTTCGACGTGACCGAGGTGCCGATCGAGGACCTCGATCCGCGCGGCGAGGACGGCGTGGCATCTTCGGCCTCTACGACTCGCACCACAAGCGCGGCTTCCGCCTGCGCCTGAAGGACGTTGACGCGCTGGATCGTCAGCTGGGCGGCAAGCCGGAGGCCTATCGCCGGCTCGACGCCGCCATCCTCGAGACGCTGGTATTGAAGGGCATCGCAGAGATGAGCGAGGAAGACATCCTCGCCAAGCGCGGGATTGGTTACGCGAAGAGCGTCGAGGACTCGCTGGCCCTGCTGGACGACGGCACCTATGACGTGGCTTTCATCCTGCGCCCCATCCCCGTTGACCAGGTCCGGGCGATCTGCGAAAGCGACGAGAACATGCCGCCCAAGTCGACCTACTTCTTCCCCAAGGTGCTGACGGGACTGGTCTTCAACCCGGTTGGCTGACGGACTGGCCTTCGACCGGGTCGGCTGACACCACGGCGCCGTAGGATGGGCGTGTGGTGAAGATCTACACGCGGAAGGGCGACGACGGCACGACCTCGCTCTGGTACGGAGGCCGCGTCCCCAAGCACCATGGCCGCACCGAGGCATACGGCGCCCTCGACGAGGCCTGCTCCGAGCTGGGGGTTGCGCGTGCCCTCTGCAACGCCGAGCAGGCACCGCTGGCAAGCGACATCCTGAGCCTCCAGAACGACATCTTCGTGACGGGAGCTGAGCTGGCCACCGCGCCTGAGGCCGTTGACCGGCTCGAAGCCGGTGTCAGCCGCACGACGGAGGAGATGGTCTCAGCGCTGGAGGAGCGGATCGACCACTACATGGAGCAGGTGGAGCTGCCACCTCAATTTGTGATTCCGGGAGGCAACCAGCTCTCGGCTCAGCTCGATGTCGCGCGAACCACCATCCGGCGCGCCGAGCGGCACATCACCGCGCTGAACGCAGCCGGGGGGCTGATAAGCGAGACGGTCATCCACTTCGTGAACCGGGCTTCGGACCTCGCCTACGCGATGGCCCGTTTCGCCGACGTCGACAACCCGGTGCTCTTCGAGGGCCGGGGCAAGGGGTAGCCCGATGAGGGTCACCGCTCGCCGCCATGCAGGCTTTGCGCACGAGGTGGAGATCGAGGGCGGTCACACCATCCTCATCGACGAGCCAATCGCGGCCGGTGGCACCGACACGGGGCCGCCGCCGACCCGCATCCTCGCCGCGAGCCTTGCGGCCTGCACGGCGGTCACCATGGAGATGTATGCGCAGCGCAAGGGATGGGACATCGGCGAGGTCGCGGTGGACGTCGACGTCGACTATGAACAGGCGGCGCCTTCGTCCTTTACCGTCACCCTGCACCTCCCCGCCGGGCTGAGCGAGGAACAGCGGGAGCGTTTGCGAACGATCGCCCGCAAATGTCCAGTTCACAAGGCGCTCGCCGGAGCGACGCCGGTCACCGTCGCCGAGGGCATCCAGCCGCTGTAGGCATGGACTTGGGACTGACAGGCAGGACCTGCGTCGTCACCGGCGCAAGCCGTGGCATCGGGCGAGAGACCGCACGCATGCTGTGCGCCGAGGGTGCGAATGTGCTCCTCGTGGCGCGAAACCGGGAGGCGCTGGTGGAAGCCGCGAAGGAGGCGGCCGGAGCAGGCGCCGAGGCCGGGGCAACGGCCGCGATTCTCGCCTGCGACGTCACGGACAACGATGCCGGGGAGCGGATGGTCGCGGAGGCAGGCGAGCGCTTCGGCGCCATCGAAGTACTGGTTAACAACGCCGGAGCCGCGCGGTGGCGGGACCTCGACGACGTGCCCGACGACGACTGGCGCGCCCAGTACGAGCTGAACGTGATGGCTCCTCTGCGGGCCATGCGCGCCGCCGCACCCGCGATGGTCGACAGAGGTTGGGGCCGGATAGTCAACGTCTGCTCGACGGCCGGCAAGCGGCCTTCGGCGGCGATGCCCGAGTACTCAGTCGCAAAGGCGGCCGAGCTTTCGCTGTCGCGCCTGTTCGCGGACCGCTACGCGAAGAGCGGCGTCCTCGTCAACGCGATCTGCCCCGGCCCGGTGGAAGCGGAGCTCTGGATGGAACCCGGCGGCCTGTTGGATCAATCGAAGGAGATGTCGGGCGCCAAGAGCCGCGAGGAGGCCCTGGCCACCGCCGGCGCCAAGCGGCCGATCGGCAGGCTCGCCGAGGTCGGCGAGATCGCGGCGGCAATCGTCTTCCTCTGCTCCGAGCGAGCCTCCTATGTGAGCGGTGCCGCATGGTCGGTCGACGGCGGCACCGTCCAGGTCATCATCTGACCTCCGCAGGGCCTGGCCGACCCCGCCTGCCGAGCGCGGGCTGAACCCTCCGGGCCCGGGCTAAACCCTCCCGGCTCGAGCTGAGCCCCTGCGGGGCTTGGCACGTTGTTCGGCTATATGCCGAAGAAGGTGCCAATGGCGCGATCATTGGTCCGTGCAATCGAATGCCGGCCAGCTTGCGGACCTGCTGCTGTCCCCCGACGAGGCAGTCGGGATGGAGGCCCGCGGTGGAACCGCGGCGGCGGTTCTCCTGGCGATCTACGGCTGGCCGGACCAGCCGGGGCTTGTCTTCACGAAGCGACACTCGGACATGCGGCGCCATGCTGGTGAGATCTCGTTTCCGGGTGGACGTCACGATGAGGAGGACCCCGACCTGGGCGCGACCGCACTACGCGAGGCACAGGAGGAGATCGGGTTAAGGCCGGCCGATGTTGAGCTGGCCGGCGCGCTGCCGCCGGTCGCCACGTTCGTCACCGGATACCGGATCTATCCCTATGTGGGCCTAATCCCGGACCTCCAAGGACTCAACCTGGAGCCGAACCCCGGCGAGGTCGAGACCGTCCTCACGCATTCGCTCGATCTGCTGCGGAACGGGTACGCCATGCGCCGTCTCATCCGCCACGGCATCCCCATCCACACTCCCACCTACGAGGTCGAAGGCAACCTCATCTGGGGCGCCACCGCGAGAATCCTCGGCGATCTCCTCAGCCGCCTGCCTGACAGCTGACGCTCCCGCGAGCGGATTC
>JBAVGD010000157.1:0-4512 GCA_049684635.1 Solirubrobacterales bacterium
GCCCGAACTCCGCCCGAAGAGCCTCGAGCCCCGCGGCAACCGTTGCCTCGCGGTCGGCGAGACTCGCGGCGCGCACCGCGATTCGTTGCTGCTCACCGCGCAGCTTGGTCAGTCTGCCCCAGGCCTCCGTGCGCTCGCGGTCGCGCGCGGCAAAGCGCTCCTCTACGGCACGACGCTGCTCGCTGACCTCCGCCAGCTGTTTCTCGATCGCGGCTCGTCGCGCCCTGGCCTGCTCGGCCGCTTTCTCGGCGGCCAGCGCTCGGTCTTCCCCGAAACGCAGCTCCTCGGCCACCAGCCGACCGCGCAGCCCCAGCTCTTCGCCGCGTATGCGGGCACCAAGCTCGGCGGCCTGCGCTTGCCGCTTCAGCGGCCGCAGGCGCGCGCGAGCCTCCCGCTCCAGGTCGAACGCCCGGTCGAGGTTGTCGCGTGCCGCGCGCAGCTTGAGCTCGGCGCGACGCCGCCGCTTGCGGTGCTTTCCAAGCCCCGCGGCCTCCTCTACCAGCAGCCGCCGCTCGCGCGGCTTGGAATGGACGATCGCCTCGACGCGTCCCTGGCTGATCACGGAGTGCATCTCGCGCCCGAGATTGGTGTCGGAGAGGACCTCCACCACATCGACGAGCCGGCAGCGAGCGCCGTTCAGCCGGTATGCACCGTCGCCGGAGCGATCGAGCCGGCGCTGGATCGAGATCTCCGAGAGCTCGGTCGCCGCCCGACCTTCCGAGTTGTCGATCACGACCTCGACCTCGGCGGCTCGCCGCTGACCGACACCTTTCCCGCCGGCCGAGATGACGTCCTGCATCGAGGCGCCGCGAATCGCCCCAGGGCTCTGCTCGCCCAACGCCCAGAGCACCGCATCGGTGATGTTCGACTTGCCGGAGCCGTTGGGACCGACGATCACGCTGACGCCCGGAGAGAACTCCAGCTTGGTGCGCTCGGGGAACGACTTGAACCCCTTCATCTCAATCGATCTCAGATACATCTCTCTCGTCCTCGGTTTTGAGGCGGTAAGGCTCGCGTCTGTGTCGGACGCAACGTCAGCCCCTAACTACCGAGCCGTTTCAGCGCTTGCTCGGCGGCCACCTGCTCGGCGGCCTTCTTGCTCCGCCCGGCTCCCGTTCCAACCCGCTCCGAGTTGACGACCGCGGCCACCTCGAAAGTTCGCCGATGTGCCGGACCGGATTCGGAAATCACCTCGTACTTTACGCGTGCCTTGCGCCGGGCCAGCAGCTCCTGCAGGGCTGACTTGGAATCGATCCTGGTCTCGGCCGAGTGCTCGATGCGGGACTCGAAAGCGCCAACCACAGCCGCCGCCGTGCGATCGAAGCCATAGGCCACGAAGCAGGCGCCGATCAGTGCCTCCGTGACCTCGGGCAGCGGGCGGGAACCACCGAGCAGCACCTCCGCGGGGATCCCGTCCTCACGATCGGGCTCCGCGGAGCGAAGCAACTCCGGAACGCGCAGCGCATAGCCGACCTCGGTGCAGGAAACGCCGCTGACGGCCTGGTTGTGGATCTTGGTCAGGCCACCCGCGTCGACGCCCGGAAAACGTTCATACAGATCGCGCGCCACCGCCAGGGCGAGAACGCTGTCGCCAAGATAGGCGAGACGCTCATAGGACTCGGAGCGATCATCCGTCCACGAGGAATGGGTGAGCGCGGAACGACGCAGGTCTGCGGGAAGGTCCTTAATCAACCCAGCCAGGTTGTCTGGCCTTCGCCGCCTCGACCGACCCTGCCACCTGGCCTTGCTCAAGCTGGAGCGTGCTCCAGGACGAATGAGACGGCGTCTCCCACCGATTCGATTCCCGCCGCCTGCTCCTCGGACACGCTGATGCCATAGGTGTCCTCGAGCTCCATGACGAGCTCGTACAGGTCGAGCGAGTCGGCATCGAGATCCTCCTTGAAACGGGTGCCCTCCTCGATGCCGGCGGCATCGACCTCGAGCTCCTCGGCCAGGTGATCGCGAACCAGAGTGAAGACTTCCTCGCGGGTCATGTCTGGTTCCTATCACGCGCCTCGCCCGGCGGCGAGCGCGCTTCGCGTAGCGCCACCGTCGCGCAGAAGCGCCGCGGTGCGGTCGACCGCTCCCGTCTCCGCGCAGCGTGCGGCCAGACGCACCGCGTTGGCGATCCCATCCGGCCCCGCACTGCCGTGGCCAACGACGGCGATACCGCGCAGCCCCAGCAGGATGGCACCGCCGGTCGTGTCCGGATGCAGCTCGCGCCGCAGCCCGCCAAGGGCCGGCCGCATGAGCAGGCCGCCAAGGGCGGCAAGCGGATTCGATCGGGCCGCAGCCCGGATTGCCGTGGTCACCGTCTGAGCCGTGCCCTCCATCAGCTTCAACGAGACGTTGCCGGTAAAGCCATCGGTGACAACGACGTCTGCGGCGCCGCTGGGAAGGTCGCGACCCTCGACGTTGCCGGCGAAATCGAGACCGTCCGCGGCGGCAAGGATCTCGTGGGCGGCGACAACCTCCGCCGTCCCCTTTCCCGCCTCCTCGCCGACCGACAGCAACGCGACACGCGGCCGCCTCACCCCGAGGACGGCTTCGCTGAACGCGGCGCCAAGGTAGGCGAACTGGACAAGATGCTGGGCCCGAACCTCAACGTTGGCGCCGGCATCGAGGAACAGAACCGCTTTCCCGGGAACCGGCAGCTGCGCCGCCAGCGCCGGCCGCTGCACGCCGCGAAGACGGCGGAGCCCGAAGGTTGCGGCGGCCATTGTCGCGCCGGTGGAGCCGGCGCTGGCCATCGCGTCGGCACGACCCTCGGCGACATCGCGCGCCGCCCGGACAACGGAGGCCTCGGTCTTGGCACGGACGGCGGGAACGGGGTCCTCCTCATTCGCGATCCAGTCGGAGGTCGCGATGACTTCCACCCCCTCGACGCCGTCCAGCGCCAGCTCGTCGACCGGGCCGAAGACCCGCACCCGAATCCCGTCGGCCGCTGCGAGCCGGGCGCCCTCTGCAAGCGTCGCAGGACCCCGCTCCGCCCCGTAGCCATCCAGGGCGACGGTCACCCCGCGCCCGGCGGGCATCAGCCCTCGGCGTCAGTGCTCGCCGAAGGCTCGGCGATCGAGTGCTTGATCACCTCGCGGCCGGAGTAGGTCCCGCAGGTGGGGCAAACACGGTGCGGTAGACGTGGGCTATGGCAGCGAGGGCAGCGAGCAATGGCCGCAACGGCGGCCTTGTGGGTGGCGCGTCGCTTGTCGCGCCGCGCGCTCGAAGTTCTCTTCTTTGGGACAGCCATCAGTCGGGGCATGGTAGCGGGCGATACGGGCAGAGGGTCGGGTACCCCTCACGCTCAACTTTTTCGGAAGACAGTCTTCGATCGTCCGCGATCGGAACCGCCGAAAAAGTACAAGCCGCTTAGAGGGGCACCCAACCCCTCAATACGCAGCGCGCAGTACAGCTAGGTCGTCGGCCTGCCAGGTGACTTCGCCGCCCGACCAGTCGAGTAAGTCCTGAAGCTGGTTGCCTTCGAAGAGGTCGCCGATTACCAGGGAGCGGGAGTGCTCTTTGACGCGGCGGAAGAGGGCTTTCTTCTGGTCATCGGTCAGGTCGTTGATCGAGAGGACGGAGATCACGAGGTCCCACGGCCCGTCCGGGAGGGGATCCTCCATGCGGGCCAGCTGGACGTCGTCGTAAGTCTGGCGGGCGCGAAAGACCATGTCGGGGCTCGCGTCGAGGCCGATGACCCACGCATCCGGATAAGCCTCGATCAGGCGGCGGGTTGTCTCGCCGGTGCCCATTCCAAGCTCGAGCACCCGTTGGGGCGGGAACGGGATCGCTTTGACGGCCTCCGCCTGCAGGTCGTCGTAGTGAGGCACCCGGGCGCGAATGCGCTCGAGGTACTCGTCCGGTGTCCAGTCGAATTTGCCCATCTCGTAATCTCGTCTCGGGCATCGTAAGTCCCGCTCCCCATGGAAGACGGCATCGTGGCCAAAGCCCAGACCGCCAAGATCGAGCTTCGACGTCTCTCGCTCTCCTACGGAGAGGGAACCAGCCTGGATCTCGACGTCCCCTTGGATCCCCTCGAGCTTGGTGGGCAGACCTACCGGCCGGATCCGGAATTGCTGGAGGTCCGGCTCGACGTATCGCGCCTCCGCAATGGATATGCGCTCCGCCTTCGCTTCTCGCTTTGCCTTGAGGGCCCGTGCATGCGCTGCCTCGATGCCGCTGTCGTGGAGACGGAGATCGACGCCCGTGAGGTCGACCAGCAGGAAACCGAGGACGAGGAGCTGCGCAGTCCCTATGTGATCGACGAGGAGCTGGACGTCCGGCGCTGGGCCCATGACGCAGCCGTCCTGGCGGTGCCGGCTCGCATCCTCTGCCGGCCGGACTGCGCCGGTCTTTGCCCGATCTGCGGCGAATCGCTCAACGAGGCCGACCCAGCGGCCCACGAGCACGACTCGGGCGGCGACCCCCGCTGGGCCAAGCTCCGCAATCTGGAGCTCGAGTAGCTGTCAGCGATACGGGCAGAGGGTCGGGTGCCCCTCTAAGCGGCTTGTACTT
>JBAVGD010000158.1:0-14444 GCA_049684635.1 Solirubrobacterales bacterium
GGCCAGGCCTCAGTCGAGCTTGTGGCGTCCGTGCCGGCACTCCTGCTGGCGGCTCTCATCGCGTTCCAGTTGCTTGCGACCGGCTACACCCTGACGCTTGCCGATGGAGCCGCCGAGGCTGGCGCGCTGGCGGTTGCGGCGGGCCGCCCGGCGGCGAACGCGGTGCGCCGGTCGCTGCCCGGATGGGCCGATGACGGTACAACCGTCTCCGTTCGGGGTGGACGGGTGACCGTGCGCGTGCGACCGCCATCGCCCTTCGATGTGATCGCCGATCACCTTGCCGTCGCCTCTTCAGCTGCGGTGCGGCCGAGATGAGCGCAGTAGTTCTGGTCACTCGCGTGGGCGCGGCCGCGGGCTCGAAGCCCGCCGCCGCGGCGCTTGCCTGTGCGGGCTCAGAACCGGATCGGGCGGGTCTGCTCATCGACCTGGCGGGCGGGCGGGCACCGCGCTCTTCGCTGCTCGCCACCTCCGCCGCTCAGGCACTTGAGGAGAGACTGGTCGCTCATCTTCCGGATGCGGTGGTCGCCTCCCGCGGGCAAACCTGTCACCTATCGTTGCCCGGTGACTCGGCAGGTGTTGCGCAGCTTGGAGCCGCGCTGACGATGGTTCGCGATTCGGTTGGCATCGTGCACCTGCCCCCGCGCCTCCTACACCCAGTGCTCGACGAGTCGACCGCGCATGCGTCCGGCGTACTGCTTCGTGCCGACCTGGGCAGGGACCGTGCGCTCACGGCCCTCGCCGCGAACCGTCTCATGGAGGCAGGTATGTGCGTTGCCGTTCTCAAGCAGGCGCTCGGTTGGATCGGATCCAGATTCGCCCTCGCGGGAGTTCCACTGGCGGGGCGGAGCCAAGGACTGCCTCCACGTATGTGTGGACGCCTCCTGGATGCGAGCTCCGCCGGCCAACATGGCGACCGCCTGGCGTCGGGACGCGTTCTAGAGTGTCGGGGGTGAGCGCTCCCGCGCCGGTCGCCCCATCTCCCAGCGCGATCGAAGCGACCCTCTCGCTTCTCAAACCGGCGCCTGGTCGTGCGGAGCCATCGCTGGACGCCGGCTACGTAGATGTCCTCGGCGAGCAAGACCCAACCGGGTCACATCCCGGTCAGCAGATCATGCGAAGCAAGCTCCTACCGCTCATCTACGAGCGCCTCTGGCGGCCGCTCGGCGCTCGCCTCCTGATGGGGGCAATCGGCCCGGGAACCGCGGGGGAGCACCGTCTCGCCCTGGACATGCTCGAGGTGTCGCCCGGAGACCGGGTGCTCGACGTCGCGTGCGGCCCGGGTAACTTCACCCGCGACTTCGCGCGGGCCGCCGGTGACGGTCTGGTCGTTGGCATCGATGCTTCGGAGACGATGCTCGCGGCGGCCGTCAAAGCGGGCGGGGGAGGCAATCTCGCCTACGTGCGGGGCGACGCCTGCGCTCTGCCCTTCGGCGATGACAGCTTCAACGCGGTTTGCTGCTTCGCGGCGCTGTATCTGATCGACGATCCGATGAAGGCGCTCGACGAGATCGCCCGTGTGCTTGCCCCGGGAGGTCGAGTGGGCCTGCTGACCAGCTGCAACCGAGGCCCGCTGCCTGCCGGCTCGGTGGCGGGTTTCGTCCGGGCGATGAGTGGGGTGCGCATCTTCGGACGGACGGAGATCACGGACGCTCTTGCCAGTCGCGGCCTAATGGGGATCGATCAGGATGTCGCCGGCTTCGGCCAGTTCGTTTCCGCCCGGAAGCCATCTAAAACCGGTTGACGTTCACTCAATTGTTCGATTGAGCGCACCACCTGTGCGGGGTGGGACGCCAGGCTGCGGCTATGGCAAGGCGCGGTGAGGAGGGGCAGGCTCTACTGCTGGCCCTGGGTGCGGCATTCGGACTGATTCTGGTGGCGCTCGCCCTGGTCGCCATCGCCGGGGCGGTGACCGGCAAGGGTCGGGTGCAGCGAGCGGCCGACCTCGCGGCAATCTCAGCCGCTCGCTCGATGCGCGATGACCTGCCACGGTTGCTCTCGCCACCAACCTTGCCGAACGGCTTGCCCAACCCGCTTCATCTCGAGAAAGCCGTCTACCTGGAGCGAGCTCGAGCCGCCGCCCTGCAGGTGGGGCAGGCGAACGGCGTTTCGCCGGCGCACCTGGATGTGACCTTCCCCGACGCAATCTCCCTCGCTCCGGTGAGGGCAAGAGCCGTTGTGCTGGCGGACGTCGATCTCCCAGGTCGTGATTCGCAGACCGAAGCGTCGGCGGTGGCTGAAGCGGCTGCGCCTCTTGGCGCATTGAGTCCGATGCCGGCGATCGCCGGCGGGGGCGGTTACAACGGGCCGCTCGCCTACCGCCAGGGCGAGGGCATGCGACCAGACGTCGCGACTGCCTTCGACCTGATGGCGGGGGGCGCCATGCACGCCGGAATAGCCCTCGTCGTCAACTCGGGCTTCCGATCCGACGCCGAGCAGGCGGTCCTCTTTGCCGCCCATCCCGATCCCCGCTGGGTCGCGCCCCCCGGTCATTCCCTGCACCGCTGCGCGACCGAGCTGGACCTCGGGCCTGAATCGGCCTACGGTTGGTTGGCAGCAAACGCCGGTCGCTATGGCTTTGTCCAGCGCTACTCCTGGGAGCCGTGGCACTACGGTTTCATTCACGGCCCGCCGCCTTGCTCGCGGATGGGCAGCGCAATGTCCCGGGACGGCGACGGCTCGGTGGCCGGAAGCGCCGGCCTGCCCGCGTTCGTGCCCAGTCGCTTCCGGGCCGCGCTGTTCCGCGCCGCCGGCCACTGGAACGTCTCCGTGGCGCTACTGGCAGCCCAGCTGATGGCAGAGTCCAACTTCAATCCCTTTGCGATCTCTCCGGCCGGCGCCGAGGGCATTGCGCAGTTCATTCCCTCCACCGCAGCCGCCTATGGACTCGAAGATCCTTTCGATCCAGTGGCAGCGATCGATGCCCAGGCCCATCTGATGTCTGATCTGATCCGCCGTTTCGGCGCCCCCGCCCTCGCTCTCGCCGCCTATAACGCCGGGCCGGCACCGGTCGAAGACTGCAACTGCATTCCCTCGATTCCCGAGACCTCCGCATACGTCACCCGGATCCTCGCCTTACTCGGCGGTGCGGGGGCCCTCTTCGCCCCAAGCTTCGAAGTGAGGCTGGTGGCGTGAGGAGAATTGATGCATAAGAATGCTAGAATGCATCTAGCCATGCGCACGACGATCGAGCTCAGCGATCGCACCTACGCTCGCCTCAGGGCGAAGGCAGCCGAACGGGGCATGCGCGGCTTTTCGGCGATCGTCGAGGAGGCGCTCGAGCGCCTCCTCGAGCAGGGTGGCGAGACCGATCTCGTCTCTGCGCTGGTGGAGGCCGAGGGAGCCTGGAGCGAGAGCGATGTCGAGGAGTGGGAGCGGGCGCGCAAGGAGGCGTGGGCGACTTGGCCGACAGACCGGTACTCGACTCCGACGTCCTGATCGACTACCTCCGCGGCACCGGGCCCGGTCGCGATCTGGTCCGGTCCCTGATCCAGGGAGTCGGCTATCGGGTGACGGCCATTACCGCCTTCGAGCTGGCGCTTGGGCGTTCCTATCGGGAGAACCCCCGTCCGGTCCATGCTCTCCTTGCCGCTCCCTTGCTAACGCTGACGCGTAAGGCCGGGCTACGGGGTGGAGCGTTGCTTGGCGAGCTGCGACGAAGCGGCGAGGCAATCGACGCCCGTGATGCGATGCAGGCCGGCATTTGCCTTGAGACCGGGACGACTCTGGTCACTCGGAACGTCTCCCACTTCGAGCGCATCCGCGGGCTTCAGCTCGCCCATCCGGCTGAGCTGCTGTGAAAGGACAGAAGGACGGGACGATGGCATTGGGAGTGATCCACGCAGGGCATCCCACTTCGCGCTCATCGCGTGCCTGATCGTCCTGCGGTAGCCTGCCGGGCCTTGGCAACCGTCGAGATTCAGGGCGTCGAGGGGATGCAGGCGCTGCTGGGCCAGGAGATCGGTCCAAGCGAGTGGCGCACCGTCACCCAGGACGACATCAACACCTTTGCCGAGCTGTCCGGCGACGATCAGTGGATTCACGTCGATGTCGAGCGCGCGAAGGCGGAGAGTCCCTTCGGGACGACGATCGCCCACGGCAACCTGACGCTCTCGCTGGTCGACGGCTTTCGCAAGGAGCTGATCTCGTCGACCGGTTTCGCGCTTGGCGTCAACTACGGCTGGAACAAGATTCGCTTTCCGGCCCCAGTTCCGGTCGACTCCCGCGTCCGGGCCCGCGCCGAGATCGTCTCCGTCGACGAGGTCGGCGGTGGCTGGTGGCAGGTCGTCACCCGTTTCACCCTCGAGGTCGAGGGCAACGAGAAGCCCTGCTTCGTGGGCGACTCGGTCACGCGCGTGATGGCCCCCGCCGCCTGAAGGGCGGCCATCTCACCGATGCGGCCCCGTCACGCTCGAGGTCAGTGCCCTCCGCTGTCCAGCTAGCGTCGGCGGCCAAGCAGGGAGATGCTGGTCACTCCGTATTTGCGGGTGGCGTCGTCGGCACGATCGGAGATGAAGCGGTACCGATTGTTCTCGCGGACCTCGGCGATCTCGAAGCCGGCGGCCTTGATCGTGTCCAAATAGAGGTCGCGCTGCATGGCGCCGCCGATGCACGCCGCCCACAGGGAGGCGTCGCAGGTAACGCCTTCCGGGAGCTGAGTGGCGGTGACGATGTCGGCGATTGCCAGCCGCCCACCGGGCCGCAATGCGGCTGCCGCCGCGGCGAATACTGCGGGCTTGTCGGGCGAGAGGTTGATGACGCCGTTGGAGACCACGCAGTCGATCGAAGCGGGGTCGACCGGTGGGTCCTCGATCTGACCCTTGCGGAAGTCGGCACTGAGGATGCCGGCGCCCGCAGCGAGCTCGGTGGCCTTGGTCAGCTGCTCGGTGGTCATGTCGATGCCGATCACGCTGCCGGCCTCGCCGGCAGCGAGCGCGGCGAGGAATGCATCGGTCCCCGATCCGCTGCCGAGGTCGAGCACGACCTCGCCGGGCGCGATCGCGGCAAGGTCGAGAAAGTAGCCGACGCCTGCGAAGGAGTCGATTGCCGCGGCGGGGATGCGATCGAGATCGGCGACCGGGTAGCCGAGGCGCTCTGCCAACGGCCGCCCGGTCTCGAAGTGGAACTCGCGGTCGGGGTGCAGGGCAACCTCCTGGTACATGCCCTTGACACGCTCGGTGAGGTCGGCGGTGTCGAGCCGGCGTTCAGTGGTGGTCATTCGGATGCGTCCTTCCCGTCAGGGGGATTGCCGTTGGTCTTCCTTGCCGTCTCTGCATCGCCGGCCGGATCGGTGAAGAAGGCGCGACCCAGTACGAACAGCCCCCGCTGGGGGATGGCAAAGTCCCTGAGCCGGGCCTGATCCGGAGCGGGCCCTGACTCGCCGACGTCGACGCCGCCGATGCGGGCGCGACCGCCGGCCACCCACATGGTCAGCGGGTTGGCCACGAACCGCTGGCCGTTCGGCGTCAGGCCCGTCAGGCGGACACGGCCCGCCCGCAGCGCCGGGCCGGCGACCCGCGACATGACGGCCAGCACGGGACGGGCGCGCCAGGCACTGAGCGGAAGCAACGAGCCGACCGCGTTGAAGAGGTGCGTTACCGCGGTCGACGCCAATTCCACCTCCCACTCCAGAGCACCCCCACCGGCATGAACCTCGAAGCGATCAGAGCCGGCCCAGTCGATCTGTACCGGTCCCTCGTGCACCTCGTCGACTTCGGCGCCGAAGTAGCGGGTGCAGGCAAGCGTCGCCGGCTGGTCCTGGTAGAAGGTCCAGCGCCCGTTCGGGTCTCGATGCCAGACAGACCTGTATCCGGGGCCGATCGAGGACGCCGGGAACCGCCGCAGGCCAAGCACATGGCCCGAGCGAAACGGCATTCCCATCACCCCGTAGCCGGAGAACCGCTCCGCGGTCCCCGGCGGTAGCTCTGCTTCGCGCTCTACAGCCTCCACCAGCGTGGCAGGCGTGCGCTTCGAGTGGCGGGCGTCCGATTGTGCCCCCTCAGTAGCTGAAGACAGTGGCATCGCCATCGCCGATCCACTCCCACAGCGGGGTCGCGCCTGCCAGCCGAGCATTCTCGATGAGGTCCCCCTCGTCGAGGCCTCGCGCCGTGAAGCAGATCGGGCACACGAGCAACTCGCCACCGCCGTTGAGGAATTGCTCGAACAACTTGCTGACCGGAGGTGCTCCCGCCGATTCGATGGCATCCGCGTAGCCCGGGAGTCCCAGTCGTACCGCCTCCTTGGTGGCGAACAGGGCCACCGGTCTGCCTCGATCGACCGCCGCTGTCGCCACCAGGAGCGCCACCGTCACACGATCGGCGTCCTCGTGGCCGGTAGCCAGGTTGACCACGACCTTGCCGGATTGATCTGCCATCTCATCCTCCTTTGTGTGTTCACTTCTCTTGTCAGGGTTACTGCGAGCTGGAATGCGCCAGCCGCCATTCGGGCCAGCCGTCCTCGAGACGGCGGGCCGTGTGGCCGGCGTCGTTCAGCCGGCGGACTGCCTCATGCGCGTAGGCGCAGAACGGTCCGCGGCAATAGGCGACTATCTCGCGGTCGGGTGGAAGCTCGGCCAGCCGGCGCTCGAGCTCCGCGAGCGGGATCGAGCGAGCTCCCTCGATGTGGCCGGCGGCAAACTCCTCCGGCGGCCGCACGTCGATGAGCACGATGTCGCCGCGCGCCAGCCGTTCGCGCAGGTCCTCGCGCCCGATCGTCTCCACGTCCTCGCCGAGATAGTCGTGCGCGGCACGCTCGACCTCGGCCAGCCGCGCCGCCGAGGCGTCGCGCAGAGCAAGCCAGAGGCGCAAGGTCTCCTCGCCCGCCAGCGCGTAGCGGACTCGCGTGCCTTCGCGTGTGCGCGTGACAATCCCGGCCGTATGGAGGGCCTGTAGATGCTGAGACGTGTTGGCGACGGACTGCCCGCTCTCCTCGGCGAGTTCTTCGACGCCACGCGGGGCCTGCGCCAGCAGGTCCAGCAACTCAAGCCGGCGCGGGCTGGCGAACCCCTTGCCCATCAGCGCAATCGCTTCAAACAAGGCCTGCTTGGCGGCCTGGGATCCCATGTTTTGCTATTCAATAGAACACTTGATAATTTGTCAACCCTCAACCCGACGATTCGGATCTGGAGGCTCGCATGTTCTTCCGGCAACTCCTCAACGACGAGACGGCGTGCGCCTCCTACCTGCTCGGCTGCGCCGGCCAAGGCCAGCTCGCGGTCGTCGACCCCCACGTCGACCTGGTCGACGACTACATCGACCTGGCCGAGGCCCAGGGCCTGCCGATCGTCGCGGTCCTCGACACGCACGTACAGGCCGACCACGTCTCCGGGCTGCCGGCGCTGGTTGAGCGCACCGGCGCCCGCGCCTACCTGCCGGCCGGTACCGGCGTCGAGTTCGACCACCACCCGCTTGCCGACGGCGAGGTGGTCGAGCTCGGCAACACCGAGATCGAGGCAATCGCGACGCCCGGGCACGCGCCGGCCCACCACGCCTACCTCGTCACCGACCGTCGGCGCGCGGATGAGCCCTGGCTGGTGCTGACCGGCGACGCGTTGCTGGTCGGCGACGCCGGGCGCCCCGACCTGCACGCCGGAGGAGAGAACACCGTCGAAGAGATGGCGCGGATGCTCTACCGGTCGTTGACCGAGCGGCTGCTGGCGCTGCCCGATCACCTGGTGCTCTACCCCTCGCACTACTCCGGGTCGGTGTGCGGGCGCGGCCTTTCTGCCAATCCGATCTCCAGCGTCGGCTTCGAGCGGCGCCACAACTCTGCCCTGCGGTTCTCCTCCGAGGAGGAGTTCGTCACCGCCCTGACCAGGGACATACCACCCGCTCCCGAGCAGCAGGCGGCGATCGTCGCCGCCAATCGCTCCGGCCGCCCGCTGGTCGCCAGCTCCTGAGACAGCGATGAGCACTCGGCGGGTCGAGCTCGGGCTGCGCGAGAACCTCCCGCAGTTCTCATTGCTGGTCGCCGTCAACGTCTTCGTCGGCGCGATGGTCGGCCTCGAGCGCTCAACGCTGCCGCTGATCGGGCGCGATGACTTTCATCTCGCTTCCAACGCAGCGGTGCTGTCGTTCATCGTCGCCTTCGGGCTGGTCAAGGCGCTGACCAACCTCGGTGCCGGTGCGCTGGCGCAACGGGCGGGGCGGCGGCGGCTGCTGATCGCCGGCTGGGCGGTGGCGCTGCCGGTGCCGTTGCTGATCGCGGTCGCGCCGAGCTGGGGCTGGATCGTCGCCGCCAATGTCCTGCTCGGCGTCAACCAGGGCCTCGCCTGGTCGATGACGGTCGTGATGAAGATCGACCTCGTCGGGCCTAGGCGTCGCGGCCTCGCCCTGGGGTTGAACGAGGCAGCCGGCTACGGTGGTGTCGCGCTCGCTGCCGGGCTGAGCGGTTGGCTCGCGACCCAGTTCGCCGCTCGTGATGTCGTGATCGTCGCCGGAGCCGCGATCGCCGTGACCGCGTTTCTGATCTCGGTGCTGTTCGTCCGCGACACCGGTGCCCACGTAGCCCTGGAGCAGGAGCGCCATCACCCCGACGCCGCCGGCGCCCCGCCACGGCTGCGCGAAGCATTCGCGCAAGCCACCTTCCGCGTGCCGGCCCTGCGCTCCTGCTCGCAGGCCGGCCTCGTCAACAACCTCAACGACGGCCTCGCCTGGGGGCTCGTTCCATTGTTCCTCGCTGCCCACGGCGCCGGAGTCGCCCGGATCGGGCTCGTCGCCGCGATCTATCCGGGTGTGTGGAGCATCGCCCAGATCGGCGCCGGCCACTGGTCGGACACGATTGGGCGCAAGCCGTTGATCGTCGCCGGCATGCTGGTCCAGGCGGCAGCCCTGGCGCTGCTCGCGCTCAGCGGCGGCGGTTTCGCTCTCGCCGTCGGGGCTGCCACCTTGCTGGGCCTTGGGACCGCGCTGGTCTACCCGACGCTGATCGCCGCGATTTCCGACGCGGTCTCCCCGGTCGCTCGTGCCTCGGTGGTCGGGGTCTATCGCTTCTGGCGCGACATGGGCTACGCGCTCGGCGCGCTGATCGCGGGCGTCGCCTCGGACGCACTCGGCTACGGGGGGGCGATCGCTCTGGTGGCCGGGTTGACCGCAGCCTCAGGGCTGTGGGTGCTGCGCGATATGCCGGCCGTGCGAGGGAATCACACCCCTTTTAGCTCGTCGATTTGAGTCGCGCGATCAAGCGTTCCCTTGCGCTTGGCCACTCGGAGCGGAGGATCGAGTAGTGGACGCTGTCGCGCCAGCTGCCATCCCGTCGCCGCATTTCATGGCGGTGCACCCCCTCCTTGATCGCACCCAGCTTCTCGATGGCTTGCTGTGAGCGCTCGTTGCGGATGTCGGTTCGGAACGAAACTCGCTCCAGCTCCAGCGTCTCGAAGGCGTGCGTCATGAGCAGCAACTTCGCCTCCGCGTTGCGTCCAGTCCGCCAGGAGGTTCGGCTGAGCCATGTCGATCCGATCTCGACGTGGGCGTTATGGGCGTCGAAGTCCCAGTAGGAGGTGGAGCCGATCACCGAACGATCGCCGGCGCTGAGAATCGCAAACGGGAGGCGACGGTTGGCGCGCCGTTCGGCGAGCGCCTGGTCGATCCAGGCCCGGGCCTGTTCGAGGTTCGCTGGGCGCGAATACGGGAGCCAGGCGAAGACCTCGTCGGCATCGGCGGCGGCCAGCAGGTCCGCCGCGTGCTGAGTGCGCAGCGGCTCGATCACGACAAGGTCGCCGCGAAGCTCAACCGGTTCCATTGGATGCATAGCGCGATCCTTGCAAGCAAGCGCGACCCGGGCCTTTCCGGCACGCGACGCGATTGTCTGGCGGTTTCAACTCAAGGCGGTTACCGCCCCCGGCGGGAGCAGTTCCTTGGCTATTTGACGGTCAGGGTGCCTTCCATGCCCGCTTCGCGGTGGCCCGGAATGCTGCAGTAGAAGGTGTATGTGCCTGGCTTCAGGTTGACCGTTGCCGTATCCGAGCCTTCGGTGACGATTTCGGTGTTGCCCACCAGCTTGCCGCTCGAGTCTTCGATCGATACGTCGTGCGGCATCGACTGCGGGTTGTTGAATTCAATCGTGACGTTGCCGGCCTTGGTCGTCGCTTCCGTGGTCGTAAACGCGAGCTGACCGTTTGGATCGGCTTCGAACGTGAGAGTCGACGAGCTGCCGGCGGTGGCGCTGTCTCCTTCGGCCGCGGCCCCTCCTGCGGCTTCGCCGCCCGTCGCTTCCGTGGTCGTTCCGCCGCTGTTTCCGCCTCCACAGGCGACGAGGGCAGCCGACATAAGTGCAAGCGCAAGCAAGGCGACGATCTTCTTCATGCTGGGATCCTTTCTTCGGAGCGAGACGGGCGGGACTCTAGATGGTTGGCTCCAGGTGACCTACCCGCCGGGGCGCGGCACGCACCTCCGGCGTTACCGCTGAGCCGGTTCGGAACCGACCATCCAATCCTGATACGCGCTGCGGGAGTTACCGGTTCAGCGACCGCTGAACTCCGGCTTCTCGCCGTTGAAGAACGCCGTCACGCCGGCTCTCAGATCCTCGGTGGCCATGCTGTCGGCAATCCCGTGCCGCTCGAGTTGAAGGTGCTCGGTGAGGCTGTTCTCGATGCTCTGCCCGCAGAGCCGCTTCGCCATCTGCATGTAGTACGGCGCCTTCGCGGCAAGCTTCTCGGCCTTCTCTCGCGCCCGTTCATGCAGGTTGTCTGGGGCAACAACCTCGGAAACGAGCCGCTCCGCAAGGGCGTCCTGGGCGCTCATGTTGGGGTCGTTGAGAAGGATTTCCAGCGCCCGGCTGGGCCCCACCACGCGGGGCAGGAAGTAGGTCATACCACCGTCGGGGGAGGCACCGATCCGGCCATAGGCGCAGGCAAAGAAAGCCGACTCAGAGGCGATCCTCATGTCGCAGGCCAGGGCCAGCGAGAAGCCGGCGCCCGCCGCCGGGCCGTTGATCGCGGCGATCACCGGATACGGAATCCTCCTCAGGTCGACGATTGCCTGGTGCAGGGCCTCGGCTCCTCGTCGCACTTCGGACGGCAGGTCGATCGACTCGTCTTCGACGCCGGTCTTGAACCAGTTGATATCACCGCCGGAGCAGAAGGCTTTGCCTGTGCCGGTGACGATCAGGGCCCGTAGGGACGCCCGGTCGGCAAACCAGGCAAAGGCCACGGTCAGCTCGCCGATCATCTCCGGGCTCATTGCGTTAAAAGTGTCGGGGCGGTTGAGGGTGAGCGTCCCGATCTCGCCGTCGATCTCGATCGACAGCGTCTTCAATTCCGGTGGGCTCAGGCTCTGCGTGGTCATCTCGTCTCCGTGTGGGGCGTTGGCTTTGGCCGAGTGGCCAGGAGCCTACCCTTTGGTCAAGTGGGCGAAAGCGAGCGACATGCCTCCCAGACCAAACGCGTGGCCGAGCAGCGTCGCAAGCTGCCCGATTCCCCCGGCGTCTACCTGTTCTATGAGCCCGAGGGCAAGCTCCTCTACGTCGGCAAGGCCCGCTCGATCCGCAAGCGGGTTGCCTCTCACTTCTCGGGCCGCGAGACCCGCCTCACCTCCCGCGTCGACCGCATTGACTTCCTCGTTACGGCGACCGAGGCAGAGGCCCTGCTGGCCGAGCAGAGCTTCATCAAGCGTCATCGCCCGCGCTTCAACATCCGCCTTCGCGACGACAAGTCCTATCCCTATATCTGCGTCAGCCTCGATGAGGACTATCCCCGCGTCTACTTCACGCGTGAGAAGCATCGCTCTGGCCGGGCATACTTCGGGCCGTTCTCAAGCGCCAAGCGGGTTCGCGAGACGCTCGACCTGTTGGGCAAGCTCTTCCAGTTCCGCACATGCGAGGGGGCGGAGCCTGGACGTCGCTCCGGCAGCCCCTGTCTCGACTACTACATAAAGCGCTGCGGGGCCCCCTGCGTCGGCTACGTCAGCCGCGATGAGTACCGTCGCAACATCGACGCGATCGTTGACTTCCTTTCCGGTCGCTACCGCCAGGTGGAGAATGCCGAGCAGGAGAAGATGGAGGAGGCGGCCGCGGGCCATGCTTTCGAGCGCGCCGCCATGCACCGCGACAGGCTGGCGGCGATTCACTCCCTGTTCGAGCGCCAGCGAGTCGCCGGCCAGACTGTCGGCACCGCCGACCTGATCGGAGTCGCGGTGGAGGGAACCGACGCGAACGCGCACGTCTTCCAGGTCCGCGACGGCATCCTGGCCGAGCGGCAGAGCTTTTACCTCGACAACCAGTCCGAACGTGAGCCGGCCGAAGTTGCCGAGGAGTTCATCGGTCAGTACTACTCAGCCTCGCCGGCCATGCCGCGGACCATCATCGTGGGTCCCTATATGACTGAGCGCGCTGAGCTGCTGGCCACGGCGCTCAGCGAGCGTCGCGGCGCACCTGTCGAGGTCCGCGTCGCGCTACGCGGTGACAAGCGCCGCCTGCGGGAGCTGGCCGAACGCAATGCCCGTCTCGCGCTTGACCAGGACCGTTTGCGGCGCGAGCACCGGCGCCAGCGGCGCATCGACTCGCTTGCCAACCTGCGTGAGGCGCTTGGGATGGAGGAGCTGCCGGTGCGGATCGAGGGGTTCGACATCTCGAATCTCGGCGGCGAGCACACCGTCGCGTCAATGGTGGTGTTTGAGGGTGGAGCGACCAAAAAGGCCGACTATCGAAGGTTCAGGGTGCGTGGCGAGCGAACCAATGGCTCCGATGACTTTGCCTCAATGGAGGAGGTACTCGGCCGGCGAATGGGCCGCTACGTCGAGCAGGCCGACCTCTCGCCTCACGATGGACAGCGCGACGAGAGCTTCGCCTCGCTGCCATCGCTGGTGGTGATCGACGGTGGCAAGGGGCAGCTCGCCGCCGGGATGCGCGCCCTGCGTCCCTTTGTCGAGCGGGGGGTCACGGTGATCGCTCTCGCCAAGCGACTCGAGGAGGTCTATGTACCCGGCTCCCCGGCTCCGATAGACCTGGCCGCCGACTCGGAGGCGTCCAAGCTCCTGCAGCGGGTCCGCGACGAGGCCCACCGCTTCGCGATCGAACACCATCGCGGTCGTCGCGATCGCGCGATGACGGGATCCGTGCTCGACGGTCTCAGGGGCGTGGGGCCGATCCGCAAGCGCGCGCTGCTCCAGCACTTCGGCTCTCCGGAGCGATTCATGGCCGCTACGCGAGAGGAGCTCGAGGCGGTGCCGGGCGTGCCCGGCAAGGTGGCGCGCGAGATCCACGAGCAGCTGCACAGGACGGGTTAGACGATGGCCAGGGCCGAAAAGAGAGCCGGCATCGGTCGGCGGGGCAACGGCAAGTCGCCTCGCCAGGAGGTGACTCTGGTCGTCATCACCGGCCATTCGGGAGCGGGCAAGTCAGAGGCAATCGCGGCCTTTGAGGACGGCGGCTACTTCTGCGTGGACAACCTGCCTCCACGCATGATCGGCAGCCTCGGCGAACTCTTCCGCCACGACGGCAGTGGGGTCGAGCGCGCCGCCGTCGTCTCCGACGTGCGTGGTGGCGACTACTTCGACGATCTGGTGCAGGTTCTGGACGATCTCGAGGCGGAGGGGTTGAGTCCCAGTTTGCTCTTTCTCGAGGCCGACGAGGAGACGCTTGTCGACCGTTACAAGGAGACGCGGCGCCGGCACCCGCTTGCCCCGGAAGGTCGGATCGTCGACGGCATCCGCGCCGAGCGCGAGCTGTTGACGCCACTCCGGGCCCGCGCCGACGTGGTCATGGACACAAGCGACCTCACCGGCGCCTCGCTGCGGCGGCGAATTGCCGAAGAGATGATGGGCAGCAACGACCACGGCAAGCTGGCACTGACCCTACTCACCTTTGGCTTCAAGAACGGGCCCCCGCGCGACGCCGATCTAACGCTCGACGTCCGCTTTCTGCCCAATCCCCATTACGTCGACGAGTTGCGCCCGCTGACGGGGCTGGACCAGGGGGTGCGCGAGTACGTGGAGGCGGGGACCCAGGCGGGAGAGTTCTACGGAAGGTTGCTGCCCCTGATCGAGTTCCTGGTTCCCGCCTATGTGGCTGAGGGCAAGAGCCACCTGACGATTGCGGTCGGCTGCACCGGCGGGCGGCACCGGTCGGTGACCGTTGCGGACCGGATCCGCCGCGCGCTGGCCGGTCGCAACGACGTGGTTGTGCGGGTCAAGCACCGCGACGTCGAGCTCGACTCGTAAGAATCCAGTCTCGATGAGCGAATCGGTCATCTCCGTGCGCGGCCTGCGCAAGAGCTACGGCGACCTCGAGGCCGTGCGCGGCATCGACCTCGAGGTCGAGGCGGGCGAGGTTTTTGCCTTCCTCGGTCCCAACGGGGCCGGCAAGACATCGACGGTTGAGATCCTCGAGGGCTATCGGCGGCGCGACGGCGGTGAGGTGACGGTGCTCGGCGAGGACCCGCAGCATGCCGGTCGTCGCTGGCGCGAGCGAATTGGCGTCGTCCTGCAGAACTGCCGCCTCGATCCCTACCTGAC
>JBAVGD010000159.1:0-4613 GCA_049684635.1 Solirubrobacterales bacterium
GCGTGATCTCCGCCTGCCTGGCCCGGTTCATCTCCAGGGTCAGATCGTCAATCATCGTCTCAGCGTTCTCCGCAGCGTTGCGCATCGCCGTCATCCGTGCTCCCAGCTCGGAGGCGGCGGACTCCAGCAGTGCCCGGTAGACCGAAATGTTCACGTACTCGGGAATCAGCTGCGCCAGCAGCTCTTCGGCTTCAGGCTCGTAGATCCAGAGCGAGCGGCTGTGGGCCTTCTCGATCTCCGTTTCCTCGACCTCGACTTCCTCCTCGTCGACCCCCTCGCCGACCACGTCCGCTTGCTGCAGGGGCAGCAGCGTCTGGCGCCAGACATTCTGGGTGAGCGGCGAGACGTAGTGGTTGTAGACGAGCTCGACACGGTCCAGCTCCTCGTCGACGTAGCGCGCCGTGAGCTCCTCGCCGATCTCCCGCGCGTTGGCAAAGCCAGGTCTATCGGTAAAGCCGACGTAGGAGGTCCGCAGCTCCTCCTTGCGAAAGGCGAGAGCGGAAACCCCCTTGCGACCAACCGCCGAGAACGCCGTCTCGGCGCCCTGCCCACGCAGCTCGCCCTTCAGCCGCAGCCCGTCCCGGATCACATTGGTGTTGAAGGCGCCGGCCAGGCCGCGGTCGCCGGTGATCAGCACGACGCCGACCCGGCGCACCTCGCTGCGCTCGACCAGCACCGGAACGCGCGGGATCCCACCGGCCTGCTCGGCCGCACGGCGGGTGAGCTTGCGCATTCCCTGCGCGTAGGGGCGCAGCTGCTCGATGCGCTGTTCGGCACGCCGCAGGCGTGCCGCCGCCACCATCTCCATCGCCCGCGTGATCTTGTTGATGTTCTTGATCGACGCGATCCGGTTCTTTACGTCCTTCTGGGAAGCCATAGGTCTTCAGCCAGACGTGCCGGTGGTTAGCGGTCCATATAGGTACTTAACTACCGGCACGTACCCGGGGGGTGTCATGCCGGGGTTGCCTCCTTCTCGGCCTCTGCCTCTGCCTCCTCGACGTGGCTCGGCTTTGCCCGCTCCTCCTCGGAGTGGATGCGATCGGACTCCCCCGCCTCGATTGGGTCGCCGAACTCGTCGAAGTCGGGACCGAAGTCGTCAACGAACTCGCGGATCGCCGCTCCGAGCTCCTCCTCGTCTGCCTCCTCGAGCTTGCCCGTCTCGGCAATCCGCGCCAGCAGCTCAGCCTTCTCGGCGTGCAAACGGGACCGCAGATCGCGCAGGAACTCACCGACCCGCTCGGTCTTGACGCGGTCGAGGAAGCCGCCGGTGCCCGAGTAGATGGCCGCAACCTGGTCGGCCACCTCGAGCGGTTCGCGCTCCTTCTGTTTCAGCATCTCGACCAGGCGCTGACCGCGGTTCAACGCTTTCTGGGTCTCGGGATCGAGCTCGGAGCCGAACTGCGCGAACGCCTCGAGGTCGCGGAACTGGGAGAGGTCGAGGCGCAGCTTGCCGGCGACCTTCTTCATCGCCTTGGTCTGCGCGTTGCCGCCGACTCGCGAAACCGAGATACCGACGTTGATCGCGGGCCGCACGCCCGAGTAGAAGAGGTCGGACTCGAGGAAGATCTGCCCGTCGGTGATCGAGATGACGTTGGTCGGGATGTAGGCGGAGACGTCGCTGGCCTGCGTCTCGATGATCGGCAGCGCGGTCAGCGAACCGCCACCGAGCTCGTCGTTCAGCTTCACCGCCCGCTCCAGCAGGCGCGAGTGCAGGTAGAAGACGTCGCCCGGGTAGGCCTCGCGGCCGGGCGGGCGCCGCAGTAGCAGCGACATCTGACGATAGGCGTAGGCGTGCTTGGTCAGGTCGTCGTAGACGCAGAGGGCGGCCTTGCCGTTGTAGAGGAAGTGCTCGCCCATCGCGCAACCCGCGTAGGGGGCGATGAACTTGATCGGCGCGGCCTCGTCGGCTGGGGCGGCAACGATGATCGTGTTCTCCATCGCACCGTTTTCCTCCAGCACCTCCTTCAGCTGGACGACCGTCGACATCCGCTGCCCGATCGCGACGTAGATGCAGACCATGTCCTTGTCGCGATTGTTGATGATCGTGTCGATGGCGATCGCGGTCTTCCCGGTCTGGCGGTCGCCGATGATCAGCTCTCGCTGGCCGCGGCCGATCGGGATCATCCCGTCGATCGACATCAGCCCGGTCTGCACCGGTTCGACGACCGGCTGGCGCTGGACGACGCCAGGCGCTTTGAACTCGGCTGGACGGGTCTGCGTGGTCGCGATCTCGCCCTTGTTGTCGAGCGGGCGGCCCAGCGGATCCACCAGGCGGCCGAGCAGCTCCTCGCCGACGGGAATCCGCAGCAGGTGGCCGGTGCGTTTCACCGTGTCGCCCTCGACGATCTTCTGCCATTCGCCGAAGAGGACGGTGCCGACGTTGTCCTCCTCGAGGTTCAGGGCAAGGCCGGTGACGCCATGCGGCAGTTCGAGCATCTCGAGCGCCATGCAGTTGTCCAGGCCGTGGACGCGAGCAATCCCGTCGGCAACCGAGAGCACGGTTCCGACCTCCGAGAGGTCCGCGCTCCCGGTGTCCATTCCCTCGATCCGCTCTCTGAGGATCGATGCAATCTCGTCGGGCTTTATCTCCACTGCCGTCTTGCCTCCTTACGCCGCTTGCGCGACGCTCTTTCGAAGTTTGTCCAAGCGATTGCGAATGCTCGCGTCCAGAACCATGTTGCCGACCTGCAGGACGATGCCGCCGAGGATCTCCTCGTCGACGTTGCTCGCGAGCTCCGCCTTACGCCCCGTCTGCCGTTCGATCTCCTCGCCGATCTTCGTCACGACGGCCGGATCGAGATCGACCGCGCTCGTCACCGTCACGTCGATCAGCCGTTTCTCCCGCTTCCACATCTCGTCGAACTGGCGTCGAATGCGGAAGATCTCCGGAATGCGGTGCTTCTCGATTAGCAGCTCGAGGAAGTTGACCAGCTCGGGATCGGCGCCGCTGACCGCACGCCGCAACCCCTCTGACTTCTCCACCGAGGAGAAGTGTGGACTGAAGAAGAAAACCCGCAGCTCGCGATTCGCCTCGAGCGCATCCGCGAACTGCGCCAAGTCCTCGCCGATCGCGTCGAGCTTGCCCTTCTCCTTCGCCACATCGAAGAGCGCTTCGGCGTATACGCGGGCCGGATCGGGCATTAAATCGCCATCTCCTCTGCTCCCATGCATGCCTGAAGAATCAGATATGGACAGGCATTCATTTCCGCGTCCGGGGATGGCTTGGTCATGACGAGCTACCCGAGAGGCTCGTGAAGTCGACCTCGCTGAGCGCCTCCTCGACGAGGCGGCGCTGGTCATCGGCATTGAGGCTCTTGCGAGTCACCTTCTCGGTCGCGAGCACGGTCAGATCGGCGACCTCCTTGCGGATCTGCTCGAGCGAACGGCGGGTCTCCGCTTCGATGTCGCGCTTTGCCGCGGCGACCAGGTCCTCTCGTTTCTCACGCCCGGCGGCGGTTGCCTCGGCGGTGGCCGTCTCCGCGGCCTTGCGGGCACGCACGATGATGTCGTCCGCCTGCTCGCGGGCCTCGGCAAGGCGCTGGCGGTACTCCTCCAGCAGCTCATCGGACTCGCGACGCTGGCGCTCCGCCGCCTCGATCGACTCCCGGATCGTGTTCGCGCGCTTGTCGAGCGCCGCCTGGATCCGCGGGAACGCGAGCTTGTTAAGCACCCACATCGTGAACAGGAACAGCACGAGGGTCCAGATCATCAGGCCGAGCCCCGGCGAGACGAGGAAGCTTCCCCCGCTTTCCTCGGCGGCAATGGGTACCGCGCCTATGTAAGCGAGCAGCGCCATCTGGCCTAGGAGAGGAAGAAGGCGATCAGGCCGAAGATGAACGTGTAGAAGGCCACGGCCTCGGTCAGCGCGAAGCCGAGCCAGCGAATGCTCTGAAGCTCGTTTTTCATCTCGGGCTGGCGGGCGACCGACTCGATCTCCTTGCCGAAGATGAAGCCGATGCCGATGCCGGCGCCGATCGAGCCGAGGCCGGCGCCGACGCCGAGGGCGATCGCCTTGCCGGCTTTTTCCACGCCTTCGTCTGTGATGGCGGCGACGACAGGGGACAGATCCATTGAGGACAGTGCTCCTTTTCTAGTGGCTGGCGGAGGTTGCTCCGCCGAGGTAGATGGCAGTGAGGGTCGAGAAGATAAAGGCCTGCAGCGTTGCGATAAGCCCGACCTCCAGCACGAAGAAGAAGAAGGCGAGCGGGAAGGTGAGGGCGCCGAGCGCCGCGATGCCGAGCAGCACGGCGAGCCCGCCGCCCATGAAGAGCAGCAGTAGGTGGCCGGCGAGGATATTGGCGAAGAGACGGACGGAGAGCGAGATCAGCCGGGCGAAGTGGGAGATCGCCTCGATCGCGAAGATGAACGCCTTGCCGATCGGGTTCATCTCCTCGAGGCCGGGCGGCAGCCAGCTGGCGAGGTAGGGGATGAGGCCCTTGGAGCGGACACCTTCGAAGTGGTAGGAGAGCCAGACCACCAGCGTCAGCACCAGCGGGATCGAGAGGTTCGCCGTCGCCGCGTAGATCGCGAAGGCCGGGATCTGCAGACCGAAGACGGTGATCTCGTGCTCGGTGTTGGTCGGCAGCGGCAGGAAGCCGAGCATGTTCGAGAAC
>JBAVGD010000160.1:0-29573 GCA_049684635.1 Solirubrobacterales bacterium
ACCCTGGTGACGATGCGCCCCTCGGACGTTCCGACCTACGTCGAGGCGGGAGCTGCTGACGTTGGGATCACCGGCAAGGACGTGCTGCTGGAGCAGGCTGACCGCATGGTCTACGAGCTGCTGGACCTCGACTTCGGGCGCTGCCGGATGGTGCTGGCCGGGCGCAAGGGAGATGAGCGGCTGGGCGAATCGCAGCGCCGCCTCGGGATGATGCGGATCGCGACCAAGTATCCGCGCGTCGCCGAGCGTTACTTCGAGAGCACCGGCAGGCAGGTGGAGGTGATCGACGTAAAGGGATCGGTCGAGCTGGCGCCGCTGATCGGTCTCGCCGACGGGATCGTCGATCTCGTGGCCACGGGGCGCACGCTGGAGGAGAACGACCTCGAGGTGCGAGAGGAGATCGTTGAGTGCACCGCTCGCTTCGTCGCCAACCGCGTTGCCCACAAGCTCCGCGCCCAAGAGGTGGATGCCCTGATGTCGAAGCTGCGGGAGGCGACGGGCAGATGAGGCCGCGACGCTTCGAGTGGCAGGGCGCAGCAGAGACGGCCCTGGCGATCCGCATGTGGGCGAAGCAGAGCGAGGTTGCCGTTGACGTTGCCCCAATCGAACGGGAGGTCCGCGCCGGCGGTGACCAGGCGGTGCTGAAGCTGACCGCACGATTCGACGCCACCGAACGGGCTCCCGACTCGCTGCGGGTCCCGCCTGAGGCAGCTGCCGATGCGCTGGCCACGCTTGACGCGGATCTTCGTGCCGCTCTCGAGTTGGCGATCGCCAACGTCGAGGCCGTTGCCGTGGCGCAGCTGTCCCCACCGCCGCCGCAGGCCGATCTCCCGCAGGGACAGCAGGTCGCCCTTCGCAACGTGGCGGTCGCCGCCGCCGGCATCTATGCGCCGGGCGGCCGGGCCGCCTACCCATCCAGCGTCCTCATGTGCGCGGTCCCGGCGAAGGTGGCGGGCGTGGAGCGCCTAGTGCTCGCGTCGCCACCGGGGCCCAGCGGAGTGGTCAATCCAATCGTTCTTGCGGTCGCCGAGCTTTGCGGAGTCGATGAGATCTATGCGATGGGCGGTGCCCAGGCGATCTTCGCCCTCGCTTACGGAACCGAGACGATCGCTCCCGTCGACGTCATCGCCGGTCCGGGCAACGCGTGGGTGCGGGAGGCAAAGCGAGCGGTGTACGGGCAGGTGGGGATCGATTCGCTTGCGGGACCGTCGGAACTGATGCTGATCGCCGGGGACGACACCAACCCCGAGTGGGCGGCGCTGGACCTCTGTGCGCAGGCCGAGCACGGCGAGGACGGGCCGCTTGTCGCCGCTGCGGTGGAGTCCGCGGTGCTGGACGGCATCGTGGAGGCGACGGAGCGCATCGCATCCGGGAGGCCCGGCGTTGGCGGTTCCCCGCTGGCGCTGGTGCAGGTCCCAGACTTAACCGATGCCGTCGATCTGTCCAACGCGTTCGCACCTGAGCACCTCGAGTTGCTCAGCGAGGACGCTGCGCTTCTCGCTCCACGCGTCACGACGGCCGGCTGTGTCTTTGCGGGCCCGCACAGCGCCACTGCCTTCGGGGACTACGTTGCCGGTTCGAACCACGTGCTGCCAACCGGTGGCGCCGGGCGCTTCTCGGGGCCCCTCGGCCCCGGTGCCTTCCGGCGCACCATCGCGACGGTGCAGGTGCCGGCGGCGGCCGCGACGAAGCTTGCTCCGCAGGTCGACACCCTCGCGCGGGCGGAGGGGTTCCCGCTTCACGGCGAGTCGGCGATGATTAGGCGATGACCAGAGCAGCAAGCAGAGAACGCAGCACCGCCGAGACCCAGATCCGTCTCGCGCTTGACCTCGACGGCGGCGAGGCGAAATCGGCAACCGGCGTTGGCTTCCTCGACCACATGCTGGACCTCCTGGCGCGCCACGGCCGCCTCGGCCTCAGCGTTGAGGCAAGCGGGGACCTCGAGACCGGTGCGCACCACACCGTTGAGGATGTGGGCATCGTGCTTGGCCAGGCGCTTGACGAAGCGCTCGGTGACCGGGCTGGGATCCGGCGCTACGGCTCGGCCCTGGTGCCGATGGACGAGTCCCTGGCGGAGTGCGCGATTGACATTTCCGGTAGGCCCCTCTGCGTCTTCGAGGCGAACCTACCGGCAACCTCGATCGCGGGCTTCGATACCGAGCTCGCCGAGGAGTTCTTCCGGGCCGTTGCGAATGGGGCCAAGCTGACCCTGCATGTCTCTGTCCGCCACGGGACCAACGCCCACCACATGATCGAGGCCTGCTTCAAGGCCTTTGCGCGCGCTCTGCGCACCGCCGTCTCCCTCGACCCCGAGGAGTCCGGCGTGCCCTCGACCAAGGGGACCCTCAGTGACTGAGTCGGTGCGGATATGCATCCTCGATTACGGGATGGGCAACCTGCGCTCGGTTGAAAAGGCGTTCGATCACGTCGGTGTGCGTGCCGCCGTCTCCAACGATCCCGGTGCCATCCGGGCCGCGGACGGCCTGGTCCTTCCCGGCGTTGGCGCCTTTCCCAGGGCAATGGAGCGCATTGAAGAGCTGGGAATGGACCGCCTGATCGGCGAGTGTCGCGATGCCGGCGTACCGATACTGGGCATCTGCCTCGGCCTTCAGCTTCTCTTCGAATCGACCACCGAGCTGGGTGGCGCCGCCGGCCTGGGACTCCTGTCCGGTGACGTCGGCGGGATCGACGCCGGCGAGTTGAAGGTGCCTCACATTGGCTGGTCCCCGGTCCGTTGGGAGCGTGATTCGAGGTTGACCGAGGGGATCGAGAGCGAGACGCCGTTCTACTTCGTCCACTCCTTTACGCCCCGTCCCGAACTCGCCGACCTGCTTGGAACCGCCGCCTACGGCAATCGCTTTGCCTGCGCGGCCGAGCGCGACAACGTCTTTGGCGTTCAGTTCCACCCGGAGAAGTCGAGTGCTCCCGGCCTGCGCCTGCTCTCGAACTTCGCCGGCGTCTGCGCAAAGGCGCCAGCGACTACGTGAGAGTCGTTCCGCTCTCATCCCGCCGCGGCCCCAGGCGAGGTGCACCGCGTTGATCCTCTATCCGGCAATCGACATCAGGGGCGGTAGTGCCGTACGCCTCCTGCAGGGAGATTATGAGCGGGAGACGGTCTACGACGCCGACCCGGTCGACGCGGCGATGCGGTGGGCCGGCGAAGGGGCCCAGTTCCTTCATATCGTCGACCTCGACGGCGCGAAGGCGGGCCGGCCGCGCAATCTCGATGCCGTAGCGCGAATCGCCGCCGCCGCGCCCTGTCCGATCCAGGTCGGCGGAGGACTGCGCGATTCGCAATCGGTTCGCGAGGCTCTAAACGTGGGAGCCGAGCGGGTCGTGATCGGAACGGCGGCGCTCAGGGACGCAGACTTTCTCGCCACCATGGTTGAGGCATACGGGGACCGGATAGTGGTTTCGGTCGATGCACGCGAGGGTCGGGTCGCGTTGGATGGATGGACTGAGAGCGGCGCCGAGAGCGCGACCGAGGCGGTTGCGGTGCTCGGCAAGCGCGGTGTTTCTCGCTTCCTGTGCACTGCGATCGAGGTTGACGGGACGATGGAGGGACCCGCACTCGATCGGCTCAAGGAGATCGCTGCGGTTACGGATGCCCGGGTGATCGCCTCCGGCGGGGTGGGCGAACTGGCGCACCTGCGATCCCTGGCCCTTGAGACTCCGGCCAACGTCGAAGGCGCAATCGTCGGTCGAGCTCTCTACGAGCGTAGGTTCACCGTCGCCGAAGGCATCACGGCCCTCAGACGCGCCTAACGACGGTGGTGCTTTAGGACCCATCCCGGTAGGTCCTTTAGAACCTGTTTCAGAATGACCATGGCCCGGATGAGGCCGCGTGACGCGGCGCGATACGGCGCCGAGCCGACATCGGGCCTCTAGGCTGTGGGCATGGTTCTGAAGCGGGTTATCCCGTGCCTCGACGTGGACGGCGGGCGCGTCGTCAAGGGCACGAACTTCGTTGGCCTGCGTGATGCGGGCGACCCGGTCGAGCTGGCCGAGCGGTACGACGCGGAGGGGGCCGATGAGCTCGTCTTCCTTGACATCACCGCCTCGCATGAACGGCGCGAGACGATCGTCGACCTGGCGCGCCGCACCGCGGACAATGTCTTCATTCCCTTTACGATCGGCGGCGGCATTCGCTCGGTCGAGGACGCACAGGCGGTGCTTGGCGCCGGTGCGGACAAGGTCTCCGTCAACTCGGCCGCGCTCAGCCGGCCGGAGCTGATCGGCGAGCTCGCGGATCACTTCGGCGCTCAGTGCGTGGTCATCGCGATTGACGCCAAGCGCGAGAACGGCGGCTGGGGCGTCTACGTCAATGGCGGGCGAAAGCGAGTCGACGGGCGAGACGCTGTCTCGTGGGCAAGTGAGGCGACCGAGCGTGGGGCGGGGGAGGTGCTGCTGACGAGCATGGACCGCGATGGGACAACCGGCGGCTACGACATCGAGCTGACGCGAGCGGTTGCGGACGCGGTTTCGACCCCTGTCATCGCCTCGGGCGGTGCCGGCCAGCTTGAGCACCTCAGCGCCGGGATCACCGAGGGACACGCGGACGCCGTCCTCTGCGCCTCCATCTTCCACTACGGGACCTACCGGATTGCCGACGCAAAGCGGCACCTCGCAGCCGCCGGAATTCCGGTTCGCCTCCTACCCGGGGTGTGAGCTGAGCGCTGCGGCCATGCCCGCCACACCGCTCGAGCGGAGGATCTCGAGACGATCGAGTTCATACGGACGGTCGGCTGTCGCGTAGCCGGGAATCTCAGTCGTCGCGCCCACGTACCCGGCGGCCCTGACCGCAGCGACCACCGTTTCGTTGAAGCGACCGGCCGGGTAGCAGAAGTTGGCCACCGGCACGCCGTACTCGCGACGCAGCATCGCTCGGGAGCCCGCCACTTCTTCCCTCAGTTGCGTGGCGTTCAGCGTGGTCAGATCGAGGTGGTGGATCGTGTGCGCGGCAAGCTCCCAGCCGGCGTGGACCATTGCTTCGACGTTACTCGTGTAGAGATCTGAGCCCTCGGCCTTCAGGTTCAGCAGACCTGGCCAGCCGTGCTTGCGCAGCTCCGGCAGGGCGAAGGTGAACTGCGGCCGGTAGCCGTCGTCGAACGAGAGGACGATCGGCTTGATGGGAAGCATGCCGCCGTGGTACCAGGCATTCTCGACCTCTTCCAGGGTCACCGCCTGATAGCCGTGCTCGTCGAGCCAGTTCATCTGGCGGCTGAAGTCAGACCGGCCGACATACAGTTCGGGATACGGGGCTTCGGGCGGCGGTGAGCCGAGCACGTGGTACTCGAGAATCGGCACCGGCCCGGTATGGGTAACCCAGTTGGATTGGGGGGTTGCGTTCCGAACCCGCCCGCCCGGCGCCCCGGAGGCGGCGCCGTCCGTGCCCGCGGTTGCTTGCTTGGAGCGCGTGGCATCCGATCGACCCGTCGATCCATTGCCGAGACCCGCGAGGATGACCGCAGCGATCGCGAGTACCCCGGTCAGGAGTGCGGCCGTCGCAAGCAGGCGGCGCCGGCGAATCTGCCGGCGCAGACGCTCCCGCTGGGCAAGGCGCTGGGCCTGCGGGTCTCCTGGGGCTCCGGGCGCGGCTGTCGGGGGTACGGTCATCCGAGAGGCGATCATGGTAGGGAAGGAGCCGACGTAGATGCCCCTCAGACCGATTGACAACCTCGCCGTGGCGCTGGCCACGACCTATCCGGAGCTCGATTCGATCCGGCAGGTCGTCGAACGGGACGACGTCTACCTGGTGGGCGGATCGGTCAGGGACCTCCTCCTCGGGCAGGGTCGCTCGGACATCGACATCGTCGTGATCGGCGATGCCGCCGCGCTTGCCGAAAGGCTTGGAGCCGAAGTGGTGCAGCACGAGCGGTTTGCCACGGCAAAGGTGCGATTGGACGGGCACCAGCTGGACATCGCCGGCGCTCGTGCCGAGTCGTATCCGCACCCGGGTTCGCTTCCCGTGGTGAAGCCGACGGGTGACATCGCCGTCGATCTCGGTCGTCGCGACTTCACGGTCAACGCGATGGCGATCCCGCTGACCGGCGAGCCCAGGCTGATCGACCCACATGGAGGGCAGGCCGACCTTGGGGCCGGGCTGCTGCGGGTGATGAGCACTCATTCCTTCGAGGACGATCCAACCCGTGCGCTCCGGGCCGCCCGCTACGCGGCCCGCTTCGGCTTCGCCTTGGAGGAGGAAACCAGAGCTCTCCTCCACAAGGCAAACCTGAGCTCGGTTTCCGTCGATCGGCGCGATGCCGACCTGCTGCGGCTGGCGGCCGAGCCCGCCGCCGGGCGCGGTTTCGAGCTGCTCGCCGAGTGGGGGCTGCTCGAGCTTCGCCACGGCGGTGCGCGGCTGGCGTCCGCCGTGGGTGACCTGCTCACCAGAGCCCCGTGGAATGGGGTCGCGCCGCTGGAGCGCGCGGTGTTGGCTGCGGCTCTCGGCCCTGCGGGGCGGGAGGAGGAGCTGGCCGCGACCAAGCCCGAGCGACCCTCGCAGGCCGTCGCGCTGGCCGAGGCGTGTGACCCGGTCGAGCTGGTGCTGGCTCGCGCGCTCGGTGCGGAGTGGCTCGATCGCTATCTGTCGAGCTGGCGGCTCGTCCAGCTCGAGATCGGCGGCGATGACCTGCTTGCCGCCGGGGTGCCCGAGGGCCCGGCTGTCGGCCGCGGATTGGCGGCCGCGCTGCAGCGCAAGCTGGATGGTGAGATCGAGGGACGCGATCAGGAGCTGGAAGCCGCACTGGTTGGGGCGGGAGAGGCCGATGGAGTGGCGTGAGGCCGGCGGCCTCCGCTGGCTGGAGGCCCGGCTGCCCGGAGCCCAGGTCGCATTCTCGACTCGGGTGGGCGGCGTCAGCGGAGCGCCTTTCGACTCCCTCAACCTGGGCGTCCTCACCGACGACGACCGCGATCTGGTGCTGGAGAACCGTCGCCGTCTCGCCGCCGCGATCGGACTCGCCGTCGATCGCGTGGTGATTGGGCGCCAGGTCCACGCCGCCGAGCTGGCCCTGCACGGCGGTCCGCAGCAACCCGGTCCGTTCGTCCAGCCCGGGGGCGCGATACCCGCGGTCGACGGGCACGTGACGGTGGAGCGGGACCTGCCTCTGCTGGTCTTTGTGGCCGACTGCCTGCCGGTCGCCCTCTCCGGGCCGGGTGGCGTCGCCATGCTGCACTGCGGCTGGCGGGGGCTGGCAGCCGGGATCATCGCCCGGGGGGTCGAGGCGACGAGTGCGACGACTGCCGCGATCGGCCCCGGTATCGGTCCCTGCTGCTACGAGGTGGGCAAGGAGGTTCTGAAAGCGCTCGGGGACGCTGGCGACGCGGCCGGCTCGACGACGGTTGACCTCGCGGCCGTCGCCAAGCGCCGGCTGAAATCCGCTGGCGTCCAGGACATTCAAACGGCTGGACTCTGCACAAGCTGCGAGGCGGAACTCTTCTTCTCACACCGGCGCGATGCCGGCCGCACGGGCCGGCAGGCTGGGCTCGTTTGGCGAGCAGGCGCCACATCCTGAACCATGGTTGGTCTGATCCACGGCCTTGACCCAGCGCGGATCGCCGCCAACCTGGCTCGGGTTCGCGAGGTCACCGGTAATCGGGTCGAGATCCTCGCCGCGACCAAGTACGTGCCGCTGGAGGAGATGGGAGCCCTTGCGGAAGCCGGGGTGCGGTTGGTTGGCGAGAACAGGCAGCAGGATCTCGCCGCTAAGCATGCCCGCTGGGGAGAGGCCTTCGAGTGGGATTTCATCGGCAATCTGCAGAGCCGCAAGGTCAAGCTGCTGCTTCCGTGCTGCCGGCTCATCCACTCGGTTGCAAGCGAGTCCGCCCTCGTTCAGTTGGGCCGGCACGCGACGCCCGAGACCGAAGTCCTGGTTGAGGTGAACATCGCGGAAGAGGAGGGGAAGGGCGGTATAGCCCCGTTGGACCTGCCGGCCTTCATCGAACGCTGCCCGGTGCGGGTTGCGGGACTGATGACGATGCCCCCCTTCAGCGAGGACCCGGAGGATTCGCGGCCACATTTCGCCCGCCTCGCGGCACTGGCCGCCGAGCACGGTTTGCCGCGACTCTCGATGGGCACCTCCCCGGACTGGCGTGTCGCGGTCGAGGAGGGGGCGACGATCATCCGCCTGGGCACCGCGCTGTACCTGTAACTCGTTCATAATTCGTAGAGGAATCGGCCATTCAGGGCCGAAAGACGCGGATACCCATGGCTCTACGCGATACCTGGCACAGGGCGCTCGTGTACTTCGGCCTTGCCGAAGACCACGAGTACGGCCCTGAATACGACGAGGCGGAGGACCTTGAGCCCGGCTCGGAGGAATTCCACGGCCGTGGCTCCAACCCGGTCAGGCGCCTGCCGACGGCGCGCCGCAGCCGTCGCGACGAGATCGACGACATCTTCGCCGACGACGAGCCGATCTCGGCCTCGCGCACCCGTGTACTACGGCCGGTCGGGAACGGCGACTCGGACGTCAAAGTGCACCTCGTCATCCCTCGCAACTTCAACGACGCCCAGCAGGTCGCCGATCAATTCAAGCGCTCGGTCCCGGTGATTCTCAACCTGCAGACCACCGATCACGAGCTCTCGAAGCGGATGATCGACTTCTGCTCGGGCCTCACTTACGCGCTGGACGGTGGCATGCAGCGCATAGCGGAGAAGATCTTCCTGCTGACGCCGCGCAACGTCGAGGTTTCCGCGGAGGAGAAGGCCCGCCTGCTCGACAAGGGCTTCTTCAACCAGTCCTAACTAGTCTCCCGTCGGTGATCATCGGATTCGTGGGCTCTGGCAGCATGGCGGCCGCGATGGCTCGGGGCTGGGCCGGAAAGGTCGACAGGATGCTCTTCTCGGACAGCGGCTCGGGCAGAGCCGAGGCGCTCGCGGCTGAGCTGAGCGGGGAAGCGGTCGATTCGAATGCTGATCTCGCTGCGCGCGCCGACGTGCTGGTGCTGGCCGTGAAGCCCTCGCGCCTGGATGAGGTGGCGGCTGAGATCGGCGTAGCGGCCGGGCCGCTCATTTCCCTTCTCGGGGCCACCTCGCTGGACAGGGTGGCCGCGGCATTTCCCGCCGCCGATGTATGCCGCGTAATGCCGAACCTCGCGGTAGAGGTGAGTCGTGGCGTGCTCTGCGTGACCGGCACGCCCTCGGCTGAGGTCCGTCGCCTGCTGGCGTCACTGGGCCTGGTGGTCGAGCTGGCGGACGCTGATTTCGATGCCGCCACCGCGGTGATGGGCTGCTCTCCGGCGTACTTCGCCCTCGTCGTGGAAGCGCTAGCCGATGCCGGCGTAGCGGCCGGTCTCGACCCGGAGGTTGCCGGACGGCTCGTTGTCGAGACCGCGGCCGGAACGGCCGAGCTTCTGCGCCGGCGCGATCCTGCTGAGCTGCGCAAGGCGGTTGCTTCGCCCGGCGGCAGCACGGAGGCCGGGCTCGCGGCGCTCGATCGAGACGGCGCGCGCGCTGCCTTTGAGGCCGCCGTGCAGGCCTCAATGGAGAGGATGCGGGGATGACGCTGCTCCTCGCGCTCACCCGCAACGACGTCGCCGACTATGTGGCGGCGCTTTTCCTCGTCTACATCATCCTGATCCTGATCAGGATCTTGATGTCCTGGATTCCGCGGATGCCCTACAACCCAGCGCTGCGCGCGGCCCTCGATTTCGTCACCGAGATCACCGATCCCTACCTCAACCTCTTCCGCCGCATCCTGCCGCCGATTGGCCGCGGCGGCTTCGGGCTCGACCTGAGCCCGATGATCGCGATCATCGTCCTCCTTATCCTGCGCGGCCTGATCGTCGCCCTGATCGCGGGGTGAGCGTGGCCAGCGCTCGTGCATGGCGCCTGGCCGGCGCGGTATGCGGCTTCGTCGTTGCGCTGGATCAGGGCACGAAGGCCCTGGTCGAAACCAATCTCGTCCCCGGTCAGGAGGTGCAGGTTCTCGGGCCCTTGAGCCTCACGCTGGCCCACAACCGCGGTGTGGCGTTCGGGCTGGCCAGCGGTGGGGGGTGGGCCTTGATCGGGATCGTGGTCGCTGCCCTTGTCCTCGTCTGCGTTCTGTTTGCCCGGGAGCCGACGCGCCCCGGCATGTGGCTCGCCGTTGGCCTTCTTGCCGGCGGGGCGGTGGGCAATCTCGCGGACCGAATCCGCGCCGATGCCGTAACTGACTTCGTCGTGGTCTCCTCCTGGCCGCCGTTTAACCTTGCCGACGCCTCGATCACGCTGGGGGTCGCCCTGCTGGCGCTCAGCTACGTTCGGGAGCAGTCACCGTGACGGCCGTTCGCGTCGTCCACCTGGATGAGGCGCTTGCGGTGATCGACAAGCCGGCCGGCCTCGTCGTGCACTCGGCCCCAAGCCATCACGGAACAACGCTGGTGGATGAGCTTGCGGACATCCTGGGGGGTGGTGAGGACCAGCGGCGTCCGGGCATCGTCCATCGTCTCGACAAGGAGACCAGCGGTCTCCTTGTGGTCGCGCGCAGCGACGCCGCCCACGCCGCGCTCCAGGGGCAGGTACGGCGCCACGAGGTCGAACGGGTCTACCTGGCGCTTGCGCACGGCCGGCTTGCCTCGCGAACCGGCACGATCGACGCTCCAATCGGCCGCGCCCGCCGCCAGCGGCAGCGGATGGCCGTTGCGGGTGCGGCGCCACGGCACGCACGTACGCATTTCACCGTCCTCGACCTGCTGCGTCATGACACCTATCTCGAGGTGCGATTGGAGACCGGGCGAACCCATCAGATCCGCGCCCATTTCGCCGCAATCGGGCATCCGCTGGTTGGCGACGCGACCTACGGTGGCAAGGAGACTTACGGACTCCAGAGGCAGTTTCTGCACGCCCATCGACTCGCCTTCAAGCACCCGATCAGTGGCGAGGCGATGGCGTTCTCCTCGCCACTGCCGGCGGACCTCAGTGCGGCTCTGGAGTCTGCTCGTTCGGCCTAGTGACCTGACCGCGAACTCTGACTCAGGTCACTAGCCGATAACCGCGGGGTGAAGATCGGTGGGGCGGCGAGGGCCCGGCTGAACCTGGCTTGTTTGCCTGCCCGCCTTGCCTTTCGGTCCCGAACTACAATCCCCGGTCAAAGGTAATCGACCCCTTTCGTGTCGCCCCGGATCCTGACCGGCAAACCGCCGGGCCCCGGCTAGGCCGATCGGGCATCACCAATCCAAGGAGATTCAGATATGTCAGAGGTGGGGCTCAAAGAGCTACTGGAGGCCGGTGTCCATTTCGGCCATCAGACCAGGCGTTGGAATCCGAAGATGCGCCCCTACATATTCGGGGAGCTCGACGGAATCCACATCATCGACCTCGTGCAAACCGAAGCGCTGCTTGAGGAGGCGCGCCGTTTTGCCGGTGAGCTGGCGAGCGGCGGTGGGACTCTTCTCTTCGTGGGAACCAAGAAGCAGGCGCGCGGACCGGTCAAGGAGTGGGCCGACCGCTGCCGCATGCCATACGTCAATCAGAGGTGGCTGGGCGGTCTTCTGACGAACTTCAACACGATCTCGGCCCGGATCGCTCGCCTGCACGAGCTCAGCGGCTTGCAGGAGGAGGGCAAGCTCGACCTCCTTCCGACCAAGGAGCGCATGGGCATGCAGGCCGAGCTGGCCAAGCTCGACTACAACCTTGGCGGGGTCAAAGACATGGATCGTTTGCCGGATGCGATCTTCGTCACCGACCTGAAAACGGAGGAGATCGCGGTGCGCGAGGCCGTTCGCCTCCGCATCCCGATCATCGGCCTCGTCGACACAAACTGCGATCCAACGCCAATCACTTACGTGGTGCCTGGCAACGACGACGCGATTCGCTCCTGCGAGCTTGTGATCAGCACCATCGGCACCGCGATCGAGACCGGAGCAGGCGCCTGGCGGGTCCAGGAGGAAAGGCGCCTTGCGGAGGAAATGGAGCGGCGGCGCAAGGAGGACGAAGAGCGGAAGAAGCGCGAGGAGGAAGAGAAGGCTCGTAAGGAAGCCGAGGAGGCTGCGGCTAAAGCGGCAGAGGCACAGGCGGCGAGAGCCGCCGCCGCCCCGCCCGCGGCTCCTGTCGCGGGACAGGGGTCCTCGCCCTCGCAAGCTGCGGGCGAGGGCACCAATCCCACGCCACCCGCCGCGGAAGGAGCGTCCAGGGCCGCCGCCCCGCAGTCGCCGGCTGAGACGCCTGCCGCTACTGACCAGGGAGAAGCGAAATGAGCGTTACCGCTGCCGATGTGAAGGCGCTGCGCGACCGCACGGGCGCGGCGATGATGGACTGCAAAGCCGCGCTTGGCGAGGCGGATGGGGACGTTGACCGGGCCATAGAGCTTCTCCGCATCAAGGGGCAGGCCTCGGCCGCGAAGCGTGAGGCGCGTGGCACCGAGGAGGGAGTCATTGCGTCATACGTCCATGCAAACGACAAGGTCGGGGCGATGGTCGAAGTCCAGTGCGAGACGGATTTCGTCGCTCGCAACGAGGACTTCAGGAAGTTCGCCTACGAGGTTGCGCTGCACACCGCCGCCACCGCACCGCGGTACGTGTCGGCGGACGAGGTTCCCGAGGAGGAGCGCGACGCAGAGCGACGGGTCTTCGAAGAGAAGGCGCGCGAGGAAGGCAAGCCCGACGGCGTCGTCGAGAAGATCGTCGACGGGCAGCTTGCGAAGTGGGCAAAGGAAACCGCGCTGCTCGAGCAGACCCATGTGAACGCGGAGAAGCACGAGTCGAAGACGATCGAGGAGCTCCGGCAGGAGCTGGCGGCCAAGACCGGGGAGAACATCCGGATTGCTCGCTTCGCCTACTTCCGAGTCGGCGGGTGACGGCTGAGCCTGGCCTGTCGCGGATAGGCTCTGCGCCGGCCGGCCGGTCAACTCCCGCATGAACTCGACACCGAAATTCAGCCGCATCCTCCTCAAGCTCTCAGGGGAGGCGCTGATGGGGGGGCGGGAGCATGGGACAGACGCCGACGCCGTGCAGCGAATCGTCCGCCAGGTGGTTGCGGTTCGCGAGCAAGGGGTCGAGGTTGCGATCGTTGTTGGCGCCGGGAACATCTTCCGGGGCCTCGAGGGAGCGGCGGCCGGAATGGATCGGGCGACGGGCGACTACATGGGGATGCTCGCAACGGTGCTCAACGCGCTGACCCTTCAGGATGCGTTGGAGAGGGGCGGCGAGCACACCCGTGTCCTGTCGGCGATCGACGTGAAGGAGATTGCCGAGCCCTATATCCGTCGCCGCGCGATGCGCCACTTGGAGAAGGGCCGTGTCGTGATCTTTGCGGCCGGAACCGGCAATCCGTTCTTCACCACCGATACAGCGGCCGCCTTGCGGGCGCTCGAGATCCGCGCCGAAGCGATCCTGATGGCGAAGAACGGCGTCGAGGGCGTTTACGACGCGGATCCGGCGATCCACCCCGAGGCCAAGTTCATTCCCGCGATCAGCCATCGCGAGGCGATCGAGCGGGGCCTCAAGGTGATGGATTCGACCGCACTCTCGCTCTGTATGGACAACGACCTGCCGATCTACGTCTTCAACATGGGCGATGAGGGCAACATAGATAGGATCGTTGCCGGTGAGAGGGTGGGCACGCTGGTTTCGAGCAGCCCCGCTGAAGAAGAGGAATGAGGGTCCTGTGGAGCTGATCGACGAGCTGCTGAACGACGCCAAGGATCGGATGCAGAAGTCCGTTGAGTCGAGCCGCGGCGAACTTGCCACCGTTAGGACGGGCCGCGCTTCCCCGCATCTGCTCGACCGGGTGGCGGTTGACTATTACGGGTCGGCCACGCCGCTCAAGCAGCTCGCCAACGTAGCGGCCTCAGATGCTCGGCTGCTCACGGTCACGCCGTTCGACAAGTCTGCGATCGCGGCGATCGAGAAGGCGATTCAGGAGTCGGATATCGGCTTGACGCCGAGCAACGACGGCAACGTGATCCGGCTTCAGGTCCCCGAGTTGACCGAGGAGCGCCGCCGAGAGATGGTCAAGGTGGTCCACGGCGTGGCCGAGGAGGGGCGGATCGCGATCCGCAATATCCGGCGCGACGTAATGCACGATCTTCGCGAATTGAAAAAGGAGGGAGAAGCCGGCGAGGACGACGAGCGCCGCGCCGAGGCTGCCCTCCAGAAGCAGACCGACGAGGCGATCGCCGAGATCGATGTGCTGCTCAAGGGCAAGGAAGAGGAAATACTGGAGGTTTGAGCCCGCCGCGCTATGTAGCGATCATCACCGACGGCAATGGACGGTGGGCAGAGCGCCGAGGCTTGCCCGTTGTCGACGGCCACGACGCCGGTGCCGACGTCGTCAAGGCGAGGCTGCGCGACGCGGTCGAGCTTGGAATCGAGGAGCTGACCGTCTTCTCCTTCTCGACCGAGAACTGGTCCCGTCCCGTGGAGGAGGTGGAGGGGTTGATGAAGATGTTCTGTGAGCGAATCGACGCCGAGACCCCCGAGCTGCGGGACGAAGGTGTGCGGATGCGCTTCATCGGCCGCCGCGAGGGCGTCACCCCGGAGTTGGTTGAGCGCATGGCCTGGGCCGAAGAGCTCACCGCGGCCAACGACCGCATCTCACTCTTCGTCGCCTTCAACTACGGCGGGCGAGCCGAGATCGTGGATGCGGCCCGCGCCTTCAGCGGAAGCTCGGAGGAGGAGTTCCGACGGCACCTCTACGCGCCCGAGATGCACGATCCCGATCTCCTCATACGCACGAGCGGGGAGCAGCGCATCTCCAACTATCTGCTCTGGCAGTGCGCCTATTCGGAGCTCGTCTTTCGCGACGAGCTCTGGCCCGACTTCACTCGCGAGGCGTTTGAGGAGTCGCTGCGGGAGTTCGAAGCCCGCCGGCGCCGTTTCGGTAAGAGGGCCTGAGATGGTCCGCGAACTCTTCGACGACGACATGTTTGCGGACGAGGCTCCGCCGCCACCCACACCGAGACCGCCGAGGCGCCGCAGCCCATTGCGCGGCGAGACGGCCCGCAGGATCATCATCGCAATCCCATGGATCGCCTTCGCGATCGCCATCACCGCGATCGGCGGCATGCCGTTTGCGCTCGCCATGATTGTGATTGGCGGGGTCTGCCTCCGCGAGTACATGGTGATGGTCCGGCCACTACACCCCGTCGATTGGGCCGCCTACATCGTGGTGGCGGCGTTGGTCCTGGCTGCGTACTTCGGGACGGCCTTCAACGTCCTGATGATTCTCGCCGCCTCTTTTCCGGTTCTCTTCGCGCTCGGAGCGGACCGGAAGCACCGCAACGGGGTCACGACCTCGATTGCCGTCACGCTGCTTGGCATCGTCTGGATCGGCGTTCCCCTGGTGCACGCCGTCCTGCTGCGCGACCTCCCCGATCACGGAGCGGGCCTGTTTATCGACGTTCTCGTAGGCACCTTTGCCGCCGACACGGGCGCCTATGCGACGGGCCGGATGTTTGGAACTCACAAGATCGCTCCGACCCTCTCGCCAAATAAGACGCTGGAGGGTCTGGTCGGCGGCTTCTTCATCGGCATGATGGCGTTCTGGTTTGCCGGGCTCTACCAGGACTGGCTAACCGGCTTCGACGCTCTGGCCATAGGCGCGGCGGTGGCGCTCGTCGCCCCGCTCGGCGACCTCTTCGAGTCGATGATCAAGCGTGACCTCGGAGTGAAGGACACCGGCAGGATCTTCGGCCCCCACGGTGGCCTCCTCGATCGCCTCGACGCCCTGCTCTTCACAATGGTGGTCGCCTACTACCTCGCTGTGCAGCTGGTTTATTAGGCGCCACCGGACTCTCCGTATCCTCTGTCTGCGATGAAGAGGCTCGTGATACTGGGGGCGACGGGGTCGATCGGAGCTCAGGCTCTGGAGATCGTTGCTGCGTCGAAGGAGCTTGAGGTAGTGGGACTTTCCGCCGGCTCGAGCTGGAAGCCGCTGCTCGCCGCGGCCGGGAAGCATCGGGTTCCAGCGGTTGCGCTGGCGGATTCGACCGCCGTGGCAGAGGCGCGGTCGGCATGGGACGGTCGCGTCCTGGCCGGCGAGGAGGGAATCCGCGAGCTGATCGCCGAGTCCGGCGCGGATCTCGTGCTCAACGGGATGGTCGGCGCGGCGGGGCTGGGACCGACGGTTGCGGCGCTGAGCGCCGGGATCGATGTCGCCCTGGCCAACAAGGAGAGCCTTGTCGTGGGTGGCGAGCTGACCATGGCGCTGGCCGAGGCGAGCGGAGCCAGGTTGCTTCCGGTCGACTCCGAGCACTCGGCCCTGTTCCAGCTGATTCGCGGCGAGTCGCCCGGAGTCGTGGAGCGGCTGGTGCTCACCGCCTCGGGGGGGCCCTTCCGAGGTCGCCGGGACCTATCCGCAGTGACCGTCGACGAGGCCCTGGCGCATCCGACGTGGCGGATGGGCGGCAGGATCACGATCGATTCGGCGACGCTCATGAACAAGGGATTTGAGGCGATTGAGGCCCATCATCTGTTCGGTGTGGCCTACGAGCGAATCGAGGTCGTCGTCCACCCGCAGTCGATCGTCCACGCGCTGGTCGATCTCAACGACGGCGCGTCCCTCGCGCATCTCGGCTATCCAGATATGCGAGTGCCGATCTCCTACGCACTCCACTTCCCCGAGCGCACCGACGTCGACGTGCCGCGCCTCGATCTTGCCGCGCTCGGTGAGCTGACGTTTGAGGAGCCTGATCTGGAGACCTTCCCATGCCTTCGGCTCGCCTTTGAGGCGGGGCGGGCAGGCGGGACGGCTCCCTGCGTCCTCAACGCGGCCGACGAGGTGGCCGTTGCGGCCTTCCTGCAGGGACGCATCGCGTTTACGGAGATCGCCGCGACGATCGAGCACGTCTTGGAGGCAATGCCCGCTTCGCCGGTAACGCACTTCAATGATCTCTTCAGCGCCGATGAGGAGGCCCGCCGTCGCGCGGAGGAGCGGGTTGGGGGGCTTGCAGCCGTATGAGTTGGGTGCTCGTCTTCATCGGCTTTGCGTTCCTGATCATGATCCACGAGGCAGGTCACTTCGTTGCGGCGAAGGCAACTGGGATGCGGGTCGAGCGCTTCTTCCTCTTCTTTCCGCCGAAGCTCGCCTCGATAAGACGCGGTGACACCGAGTACGGCATTGGCGCCGTGCCGCTGGGCGGCTACGTGAAGATCACCGGGATGAACCCCGACGAGGTGCTGGCGCCGGAGGTTGCGGCGCGCAGCTACTACCGCCAGCCGGTCTGGAAGCGGATAGTCGTGATCGGGGCCGGCCCGGCGGTGAACATCGCCCTGGCCTTCGTGATCCTCTTCGTGCTGGCACTCGGAGCAACCGATCCGGCGCAAACCGTCGGCGAGATCGAAGCGGGTTCACCGGCCGCACGAGTGCTGAGGCCCGGCGACAAGATCCTCGCTGTCGACGGCCGCCGATATCTGAATCTGAGCCAGAGTGCGAGGCTCACCCGGTTCATCGCGGACATCGCACACCACGAATGCCCCGGCAAGGCCACCGCGGGCTGTCGTGCGACCACCGCGGTGGCACTCAGGGTTCGGCGGGATGGAGGGATTCGCACCGTCTCCGCGCGCCCGTTCTACGATCCCGCGGTGCAGCGCACGAGGATCGGCTTCTCGTACGGCTCAAGACCGGCGAACCTCGGCGTCGGTGGAGCGGCGGAGCGGGCCGCGGGGGCCGTATGGATGGTGACGAGCCGAACCGTGAGCGTCTTCGCGAATATCTTCGACGCCAAGCACCGCAAGGAAGTTTCGGGGGTCGTCGGGGTAAGCGATGTGGCTCACCAGGTGATCGGCTTCGGCGCTCGCTACGCGCTGATGTTGCTGGCCATCGTCAGCCTCTCCCTTGGCCTGATCAATCTCTTCCCGTTCCTGCCGCTCGACGGTGGGCACATCTTCTGGAGCCTCGTCGAGAAACTGCGCGGGGCACCCGTGTCGTTTCGAGTGATGGAGCGAGCGGGGGCGGTTGGCTTTGTCCTGGTGATCATGCTCTTCTTCATCGGCCTTTCCAACGACATCGGTCGTCTCACCGGGGAAGGTTTCAACATTCGGTAGGGCGAGCCGTTGCACCGGCCGCGCGGACGACGACCCGAGCAGCTGCGAGCCTGTCTCACGGCTTCTTGCCGCTCGAGACCCGGAAGCTGTAGCGGGCAGGGGAGAGGTCCGTGGTGCCACCGGGCCCTCGTGCGGCCAAGGCGAGGGGAGATCGCACCGCCAGATACCCTTCACGGATGGCTTCGAAGCGGCAGATCTTCGTCGGCGGCATACCGATCGGTGGTGGTGCTCCCGTCGCCGTTCAGACGATGACCAAGACGGAGACGGCCAACCTGACGGCGACGATGGATCAGATCCGCCGCGTCGCCGACGCAGGCGCTGATCTCGTCCGGGTGGCTGTGCCGCGAGATGACGATGTCGAGGCCCTGAAGGTGATCGTGCGGGACTCGCCGATCCCGGTCATCGCCGATATCCATTTCAACCACACCCTGGCCCTGAAAGCGATCGATGCCGGCGCTCACTGTGTGCGGCTCAACCCGGGCAACATCGGCGGCCGCGAGAAAGTCGGCGAGGTGGCTGAGCGGGCAAGCGCCGTGGGGGTCCCGATGCGGATCGGCGTCAACTCCGGCTCGCTGCCCAAGCACCTGCACGCACTGGAGCGGGAGAACCCCGTCGAGGCGCTCGTCGCGGCGGCCGTCGAGTTCGTCGAGCTGATGGAGGGCCTCCGGTTCACCGACTTCAAGGTTTCGATCAAGTCAACGAACGTCCCCAACACGATCGCGGCCAATCGCCTGCTCGCCGAGAAGATTCCCTACCCCCTGCACCTCGGCGTGACCGAGGCGGGAACCAAGTGGTCGGGGTCCTTGAAATCGGCTGTCGGTCTCGGCACGTTGCTTGCCGACGTCATCGGCGACACCATTCGCATCAGCCTCTCGACCTTTCACGCGGAGGAGGAGGTAAAGGTTGCCTGGGAGATCCTCAAGTCGTTGCAGCTGCGGCAGCGCGGCCCGGTCCTGATCGCATGCCCGACCTGCGGGCGCCTGCAGTTCGACATGGATTCGGTCGTCGCGGAGATCGAGCAGCGGCTCGAGCGCTATGCCGAGCCGATCGAGGTCGCGGTGCTTGGCTGTGCCGTTAACGGGATCGGCGAGGCATCGCATGCCGACTTCGGCATCACGGGAGCCAAGAACGAGGGACTGATCTTCTCCCATGGCAAACCGCTGAGGAAGGTTCCACAGGCTGACCTGGTCGATGCGCTGTTTGAGGAGATCGACAAGTCGGTGGATCGGGGACGGGTTGACGTCGACGAAGCGAAGGCCGGGGAGGGAGCCGCGTGGTTGGCGAAGATCGAGGCCGAGAACGCAGGCGACTTGACGCCCGAGAAGATCGCGCAGCTGGAGCACGAGGCGGCCATCAAGGGCGAGTCCGACCGGGTCCTGCTCGACGAGCAGGCGTCCCCGACCGCCGGTCGTCGCTTCACAAGGGCCTGAGTTCCCGCTCAAAGGTGCCTCGGTTCGACTGGGGTTGCGACCGTCCGGCCGGTCCCGCCGGATAGGTTTCCCGCGTGACCCGATTTAGCAAGACGTTCCTGCCGACCCTGAGGCAGGCACCGGCGGACGCCGTCGCGCTCTCCCATAAGTTGATGCTGCGAGCGGGTCTCGTGCGGCAACTGGGTGCGGGGCTTTGGAGCTACCTACCGGCCGGTTGGCGGGCGCACCGGCGGGTCGAACAGATCATCCGCGAGGAGATGGAAGCCATCGGTTGCGAGGAGATGCTGATGCCCGTCCTGCAACCTGCGGGTCCATGGCGCAGCACCGGCCGTTACGAGATCGAGGAGCTGTTCAAGCTCGAGGACCGCAAGGGAAGCCCGATGGTCCTCGCGATGACCCATGAGGAGTGCATCACCTATCACCTGGCGCAGGAAACCTGCTCCTACCGAGACCTTCCGCTGATGCTCTTCCATATGCAGACCAAGGAGCGCGACGAGCCCCGTCCTCGAGCAGGGGTCCTGAGAACGCGTGAGTTCACGATGAAGGACGCCTACTCCTTCGACCGGGACGAGGCCGGCCTCGAGCGTTCTTACGAGCTGCAGGGACAGGCGTACTCCCGTGTCTTCGACCGCTGCGGCCTGCGCTGGTACAGGGTCGAGTCCGATATGGGGATGATGGGTGGTTCCGGTGCCCACGAGTACATGGCGCCCTGCCCGGCCGGGGAGAACGAGATCGCGCTTGCGCCCGGCTACGCCGCGAACCTCGAGGTGGCCTCCGCCGAGGCGCAGCCGGTTGAGCTGCCGGCGGCACTGGACGGGCCGGAGGAGGTCGCGACCCCCGGGCTGACCTCGGTCGAGGAGGTCTCTGCAGCTCTCGGATTGGCCAGTGGGGCCTTGATCAAGGCAATGCCGGTCGTGGTTGACGGCAGAGGCCTTGTCTTGGCGCTGGTGCGCGGTGACCACCGCCTCAACGAGATCAAGCTCCGGAATGCGCTTGGTGCGGAAACTCGCCCGGCGCACGCGGAGGAGATCGCGGCGGAGTTGGGACCGGCCGGGTTCATCGGACCCGTGGGGGCAACCGTGCCGGTCATCAAGGACGCCGCGATCCAGGGAGATTCGTTTGTGGCAGGTGCAAATCGACCCGATGCTCACCTGCGCGGCGTGCGGCCCGGCCGGGACTTCGAATTCGAGGAGATGGACATCCGTAGCGTCGAGGCCGGCGACGCAGCGCCAGGCGGCACGATCGAGATCGAGCCCGCGATCGAGGTCGGCAACATCTTCAAGCTGGGGACCCGCTACTCGGAGCCACTGGGCGCGAACTACGTCGACGAGCAGGGTGTGGAGCGCCCGATTGTGATGGGGAGCTATGGAATCGGCCCGGCACGAATCCTCGCGGCCGCGATCGAGCAGGGGGCCGATGAGAAGGGAATCGTCTGGCCGGCGTCGATCGCACCGTGGCGAGTCCACCTCGTGTCCCTGGCCAAAGCCGGTGAAGCCGAGCGAGAGGCCGCTGACCAGCTCTACGAGGAACTGCGCGAGCGCGGATGCGACGTCCTCTATGACGACCGCGATGCCGGTCCGGGGGAGAAGCTCACCGACGCCGAGTTGCTGGGTTGTCCGGTCCGCCTGGTCGTGGGACGGCGCGGGCTTGCCGACGGCGTCATCGAGGCCGTAACCCGCTCCGACGGAGCCGCGCACAAGCTGCCCGTCGACTCTGCTGCCGAGCTGGCGCTCGAGCTTCTCCCCGCCGTCGATGCCTGAAGCCGCGCCCTTCGGCCGCGGCCGGTTGCGGCGCATCCTCGGTCTCGACCGCACCGGCCCGCCTCCTCACCAGACCGAGCGGGGGGAACCACTCAATCCGTGGACGCTTCCCAACCTGGTCGGCTACCTCCGCCTCGCGGCCATTCCTGTCTTTCTCTATCTGGCCTTCGAATCCGGCGACGGACAGAGCACCGCGGCGGGGGTCCTCTTCTGGCTGATCGCGGCCGGCGACTATCTCGACGGCTTTCTCGCCCGCATAACCGGTCAGTACAGCCGCCTTGGCACGCTTCTGGACCCGCTCGTGGACAGGTTGACGATTCTCGCCGGGGCAATCGTCTGCTGGCACTTTGAGCTGTTACCGCGCTGGGCGCTGGCGCTGCTGGTCGCACGCGAGCTGGCGATGGTCGTCATCGCCCAGTACGGATTGCGCCACGGCGCTCAGATCGCGGTCAACTGGCCGGGTCGGATCTCCGTCTTCCCCATCATGGGGGGCATCTTTCTGGCGCTCTTCACCTCGGGCTGGGTGCCGACGCTGCTGCTCATCGTCGGGCTCGCCCTGGCCATTGCCGCAACGGTGCTCTACGTGCGTGCCGGCCTCCGCGCCGTCAGAGACAGCCCACGCAACACCGCTCCCAAGCCACCATAACCTTCAAGTTTGGGTTGAACCTTAAGCCCACAAGCCTATAATCGGAGACAGCGGCCGACGTACGGCAATCTCCGGAATAAGGAGCGAGATGGAGGACACCTTTCCCGATCTCGGTTCGCTCAGCGATCAAGAGCTGAAGGACCTGATCCACAAGCTGACCGAAGAGGAGAACGAGATCTCCTATAAACGTCGTGTGTTGCACGGCAAGATCGACATCCTGCGCGCCGAGCTGGTGACGAGGCTGCGCCAGAAGCGTGAAAGCGGCGACTCCCTGATTTCGGGCGACGACGTTGTCCAGCTGACGGAGATCCTTGCCGGCAAGGCGCAGCAGCCACCGCCGGACGAGGAGCCGGCCGCCTGAGGCGATATCGCGATGCCCGGTCATTGTCCTGAGTGTGGGTTCGTCAACCCGGAGGGTTCCAACTACTGCCAGAAGTGCGGTGCCTATCTGGCTGCCGCCGCGGAAGGTGGCGACGATCCGACGACGATGACCTACACGGTCGATGAGACCGGCGACATACAGCCGGTCGATATCGACCAGGTTCTCGAGCGCAGCGGTGCGGCGCTGGTGATTCGTGCCGGCGGCGGGCGGTCAGGGGAGAGCTTCATGGTCAGCGAGGACCGCGTCAGCATCGGCCGAAGCCCGGACGCCGGAGTCTTCCTCGACGATGTCACGGTGTCCCGCAACCACGCGTTGCTTGTGCGCCGCCGGGATGGCCTCTACATCGACGACCTCGGCTCCCTCAACGGCACCTACGTGAACCGGCGCCGGATCGAGTCCCATCGCCTGGCGGACGGGGATGAGATCCAGGTCGGAAAGTACAAGCTGAGCTACCTGGAGAAATAGATGGCGGTCTCCGAGCAACAGGCCCGCGCGCGTGACAGCCGCCCTCGCAAGGCGCTGACGATCGGCGCCGTCTGCAAGATCCTGCAGAACGAGTTCGATGACATATCGATCTCGAAGATTCGCTATCTCGAGGACCAGAAGCTGCTCAGCCCCCGACGCACCCAGGGTGGCTACCGGCTCTACAGCCAATCCGACGTGGAACGGCTGCGCACGATCCTGCGCCTGCAGCGCGACGAGTTCCTGCCGCTGCGTGTGATCCGGCAGGAGCTCGCGGCCGGCGGCGACATCGATCTTGGAGGTGGGGGAGAGGTCCGGCGCCCAACCGGCTCGGTCCGGCGCGCGATCCTCGTCAACACGTCGAACGCCTACCTGACGCTGGAGGAGGTGATCGAGGAGACCGGTGCGCGCGCCGAGCTGATCTCCGAGTTGGAAAATTTTGGCATTGTCCAGCCGGAGCAGCGTGACGGCAAGAACGTCTACGACGACACCGATCGCGAGGTTGTCCGCGCGGCAAACGAGCTGTCTCGCGTCGGCGTGGGGGCTCGCAACCTCCGCGTCTTTCGTTCCTCCGCCGATCGGGAGGCCAACCTGCTCGAAGCGCTTCTGGGCCCCTCGCTTCGCTCGCGCAATCCCGAGCGTCGCAAGGAGGCTCTGGAGAGCCTCGAGAGCCTGGCCGCGACCGTCAGCCATCTGAAGCACCTCCTGCTGGTCAGGGACCTCCGGCGTCTGGCCGGAGACTGAGACCTCGGCCGGTGCCACGAGCTAGCCGCCGACGCTCGATATCAGTCCCCGTCGACGAGATCTGGGCGCTGGTCTCCGATCCCTACAACCTGCCGCGCTGGTGGCCGCGCACGGTTCGCGTGGAGAACGTCGATCGTAAGGACGGGGGGCGACGCAGCCAGTGGACCAAGGTGCTCGAGACCGCGGAGGGGCGTGGCGTGCGCGCTGACTATCGCTGCATCAGCTCGTCGGAGGGCGAGCGCTACGCATGGGAGCAGCAACTGCGCGGCACTCCTTTCGAGCGACACCTGCGCGCCTTCAAGGTGGAAATCCTGATGCGCTCAAATGACAATGCGACGGACGTCACCCTTTCCTCTACGCAGGTAATGAAGGGGATGTCCCGCCTCGGCTCACCGCTGATGCGGCGCGCGCAGGGGACAATTCTCGAACAGGCTCTGGATGGCATCGAACGGGCCCTGACCGGGATGGCCGCGTAGGCTGCATGCCGCCGCAGGGAGATAGAGGGGTCGTTGACGAGCCGATGAGCGCTCCGCGACGGGATTCGAAGTGGTGGGGGTGGGGAGATCCGTCCGTCAACCCGGAGCTGGATGAGCCTGCTCTCGGGGCCTTGCGCGAGTGGATCGGCCAGTTGACGCCCGCTGCGCCGGTGCCCGATCTACAGAGCTTTGAACTCCCCGACCCCGAGCCACTTCCCGGGACCCTGATCGAAGCCGTCGGTTCCGAGCGCGTCTTCACGTCCACGGAGGACCGCGTTCGGCACGCAACCGGCCGTGGCTATGTCGACCTGGTGCGATTGCGCGGAGGGGCGCTGCGGGACGCGCCCGACGCTGTTCTCATGCCCGGCGATGCCGACTCCGTCCGTCGCACGCTGGAGGTCTGCGCCGCCGAGGGCGTTGCCGTGGTGCCCTTTGGCGGCGGTACCAGCGTGGTCGGGGGTCTCGAGCCGTTGCGGGGGCCACATCCGCGCTTGATCAGCCTCGACCTGGGTCTGCTCTGCGGGGTAGAGGTCGACCACCGCTCCCTGACGGCGCGACTCGGAGCCGGCCTGCGTGGGCCCGAGGCCGAGGCCGCCCTCTCGGGCCATGGCGTCACGCTTGGGCATTTCCCGCAGTCCTTCGAGTACGCGACGGTTGGAGGCTTCGCGGCAACCCGCTCAGCCGGTCAGGCCTCCAGTGGGTATGGCCGCTTCGATGCATTGGTAAGTGCGGTGCGCCTGATCGCGCCGGCCGGCGAGGTCCATACGCTCGAAACTCCACACACCGCCGCCGGGCCATCGCTGCGGGAGCTGATCATCGGTTCCGAGGGCACCTTCGGCGTCATCCCGGAGGTGAGCGTACGAGTGCGACCGCTTCCCGCTGTCCGCCGCTATGAGGGCTGGATCGCCGAGAGCTTCGAAGCCGGCTCGGAGATCGTCCGGGCACTGGCGCAGGGGCCAGGGCTGCCCGACGTAATCCGCGTGTCCGACGAGGAGGAGACGCGGATCTCGCTGACCCTTTCCGGTCCACGGGGCATTTCCGGGTCGCTTCTGAACCGCTACCTGAAGTTGCGCCGCAGGGGTGGCGGTTGCCTTGTTGTGGTCGGCTTCGAGGGCGACTCGGAGTCTGTCGCGCGGCGGCGCGCCCTGGCCGTGCGGGCGCTGCGCCACGGCGGTGCCGCATCTCTGGGTCAGGCCGCCGGGCGGTCCTGGCAGCACGGCCGCTTCCAGGGCCCATATCTACGGGACACGCTGATGAGTATGGGTGCGATGGTGGAGACACTGGAGACATCTCATACGTGGGCCCGGCTTCCAGATCTCCACGCCGCGGTACGGGAGGCGATCGGCAGCTCGCTTGATTCGCAGGGCACGCCGGGACTGGTCTTCTGCCACCTCTCACATGCCTATGCCGATGGCGCTTCGCTCTACTTCACATTCGTCGCACCGGCTCGCCACGGCGGGGAGATCGACCAGTGGGCCGCTGTGAAGCGAGCCGCATCGCAGGCAATCGTCTCGCAGGGAGGCACGATCACTCACCACCACGCGGTCGGTCGCGACCACGCTCCATACATGGAGGCCGAGGTGGGGAGGGTTGGAATAGACGTCCTGCGAGCGATCAAGGAACGCCTTGATCCCGCCGGGGTCATGAACCCCGGCAAGCTCATTCCGGCGAGCTAGCTTCCTTACCGGCGGCCGCCTTGACGGTCGGGCCGGTGATTTCGCCGGTCAGAACGGTTTCGCCGCTGTATGGCGGTAGCTGCTTCTGCTTCTTCGCCTGCGCCACCTCGCGTTCGTAGGCCGTGTCGGAGATACGCGAAAGGTAGATCTGTTTGAAGGCGCCGCTGACCACGTAGGCCAGCAGTTCGGCTGGGATCGGCAGCTGGACACCGAGCTTGCCCGACTTGCCGACCTTGACGGAGCCGACTCGCAGCGCAATCTTCGGCGAACGGTAGAGCCATACGGTGTAGGACTGGCCGGCGGTGTTCGGATCGAGTCCCTGCGCGGCCACCTGCAGGACGATTTCCTTGCTGCCGACCCTGCCGAAGACCGCTCGCCCTTCGCCGCGCTGGCCGCTCACGGGCTGCAGTTCGGCCTGGGTCAGTTTCGCGCCCGCTTCGCTTTCGGTGCCTGGTGTGCTTGCCGCTTCGCCGGAACTGGAGCCACCCGAGGTGCCGCCGATCAACGCAATCAGAATCAGGACAAAGGCCACGACGGCAAGTGCGCCCGCCGCGACCATCACGAGTCGGCGCCGGCCGGGGGGGAGGGAACCGCCCACCCGCAGCCTCGCTTTGCCTGGGCTGGGCGCCGACCTTCCCGGCGCCGGTGGGGTTGGCTGCGGCGGTAGCGGTGAGGAGGCCGGCGGCGGTTCCTCCCGCTCCGGCGCGGTCGCGGGTTTGTCCGGCTCGGGATCTTTCGCCACCGGCGCCGGCTCCTGCTCGGCCGCCGCCGCGGCCAGCGCGGCCTTCATTTCCTTCTTAACCTGCTCGACGCTCACACCCTTCAGCGCGGCGATGTCGTCGTAGCCCTCCTCGCCCCGCTCGGCGAGCAGGCGCAGCATCGCCCTCTGGTCGTCGCTCAGCGCCATCCGGGCGCGGAGACTACGCGATGCGGGTTACGGGACCGGTTCTAGTGACCTGAGTCAGAATTTCGCGGCCGCCTTGCGGCGTCTGGACGCGCCTGGGCCCACCCGCCCGGCACAGGTACATCCAGTACCTGCTTGCCGGGCGTGTGGCCCCAGCCACGTCCAGTCACTCGCGACGCTGCTCGCGAAATTCTGACTCAGGTCACCAGGCGATCTCGGGCGGTAGGGTCCGGCCGTGATGGCAGGGGATCCGCGTGGCCTACTCTCCGACTTCGATGCCCTGGTCGGCACCGAGTGGCTCGACGACGATCCCGACCACGCACGCGTGCGGGTGGTAATGCGCGACGAGCTGCGCCAACCGGTCGGCCTCATGCACGGTGGCGTGATGTCGACCCTCGTCGAGAGCATCTGCTCACGCGCCACGGCACTGGCGGTCCTTGGCGACGGAATGATGGCAATGGGTCAGGCGATCAGCGTTAGCTTCCTGCGGCCGATCACCGAGGGCTCGGCAGAGGTGCATGCACGTGCACGCCATCGCGGCCGCACGACGTGGGTCTGGGAGGCCGAGGTGAGGGATGCCAAGGATCGACTCTGCGCGCTTGCGCAAATGACGGTCGCCATCCGGCCGCCGCCGGCAAACGGTTAGGCCTCGGCTCGAGGTCGCGCGGACATCGTTGGGCAGCTTCTCAGCCGCCGAAGCGGTTGGTGATGGGTAGACGGCGGTCGCGGCCAAACGCCTTCGGTGTGATGCGGATGCCTGGCGCGGCCTGGCGCCGCTTGTACTCGGCCCGGTCCACCATTCGAATCACGTCGTCGACGACATCGGCAGGAAGTCCTGCGGCGATCATCTCCTCGCGGCCTTCATCACGCTCGACATAGGACTCAAGGGCCCGGTCCAGCACCTCGTAAGGGGGGAGGGAGTCGGTATCGCGCTGGTCCGGTCGCAGCTCCGCCGAGGGGGCCCGCTCGAGAACCGAACTCGGAATCAGATCACGGCCTGCCTGCTCGTTGCGGTAGCGAACGAGGTCGTAGACGAGTGTCTTCGGGACATCCTTGATCGCCGCGAAGCCGCCGGCCATGTCTCCATAGAGCGTTGCGTAGCCAACCGACATCTCGCTCTTGTTGCCCGTCGTCAGGACCAGCCAGCCGTGCTTGTTCGACAGAGCCATCATCACGTTGCCCCTGATCCGCGCCTGGATGTTCTCGGCGGCGAGGTCCGGCTCGGAAGGGCGGCTCGGGTCGCGGGGCAGCGGCTCGAGCCCCGCCCCATCGCCGCCGGCCTCGCGAAAGGCGTCAGCCAGGGCAACCTTGTAGGACGCCATCAGCTCGGCGATCGGAATCTCGTTGATCCGGGTCCCCAGGTTTGCAGCGATAGCTCGCGCGTCTTCCTGTGTTTCAGGACTCGAATGCGGCGAGGGCATCACAACGCAGCTGACATTTCCGGCCCCGATGGCGTCGGCGGCAAGCAGCGCCACCAGCGCCGAATCGATCCCGCCGGAGAGGGCCAGGCCAACGTGGCGGAAACCGTTCTTGCGGACGTAGTCCCCGAGGCCGAGAACGAGCGCCTTGTAGACCTCGGCCAGATCCGAAAGGAGCTCGGCGGGGGGTCCGACAGACGAGGCGGGGACCTCGCAGACGAGCAGCTCCTCTTCGAACTGAGCGGCCCGGGCGAGGAGCTCACCGGTGGGGCCGATCACGAAACTATGGCCGTCGAAGACGAGTTCGTCCTGGCCGCCGACCAGGTTGCAGAACGCCAGATGCACACCGTAGGCCGCGGCACGCGCGGCAAACATCGCCTCCCGCTCACGGCCCTTCCCACGGTGGTAGGGGGAGCCGGAAGGATTGGCGATCAGCTGAGCCCCCTGGGCCGCCTCGAGCGAGGCGGGCGGGCCCTCGACCCATACGTCCTCGCAGATCGTCAGACCGACACGAGACCCGGCGACGTCGATGGTCGCGGGCTCCTCGCCGGCGACGAAGTAACGCTGCTCGTCAAATACCGCGTAGTTGGGCAGCCTGTTCTTTCGGTACACAGCCTGAACGCGACCGTCCGCGAGCACGGCAAGCGAGTTGTGGGCGCGACGGCCGTCGTCCCGTGCCTCGGCAGGCTCGGCAAAGCCGACCAGGGCGACCGTGCCGCTGACGCCTTGCGCCAGCTCCTCGACAGCGATCCGGTTTGCATCCACGAAGTGGCGCTTGAGATAGAGATCCTCGGCCGGATATCCCGGAACGCAAAGCTCAGGAAAGACCACAAGGTCTGCGCCCTCGGAACGTGCCCGCTCGATCCAATCGGAGATCTTCGCCGCGTTGCCGTCGATGTCGCCGACGGTCGGATTGATCTGGGCAAGCGCTAGGCGCAACTGGATGACCTTCGTGAGCTCATCGGGGAAGTATCTCCCGCCGTGCGCCAGGGGACGCTTCCGGTGGCCTGTAGATTGGATCTGATGCGGGTGCTCTCGCGATTGATCGGAGTCTCACTCGCGTCGCTGGTGTTGATGTGCGTCTTGCCGCTCGGCGCGGGAGCGATCGATCAACGCGCGTTCCGCGCTCCGGAGGCCCGTCCGACGGACCACCCCGACCCCGCGAGGCACTCCTACACCGCCCCCGAGGCGCCGCACTCTCCCGCCTGCTCCCGCCACTTCTGCGTCCATTGGGTGGCAGAAAGTTTCGATGCGCCGAATCCCACCGACGCCAACGGAATCAAGGACGGCGACGGCATACCGGACTACGTCGAGCGCGTCCTGACTGTCGCCGAACATGTCCAGTCGGTCGAGAACGGCAGGCTGGGATGGCGCGAACCGCGGCCGGATGGCCGGCGCGGGGGACGCAACAACAAGGTTGACGTCTACCTGAAGGACCTCCGCCAGACCATGTTCGGCTATTCGGCGCCGGATAGCGGCCCGGGGGGCCGGATCCGCCGGCTCCCAGAGAGGCCACACGGATACCTGGTCCTCGACAACGACTACGACCCTTTCGAGTATCCCGGTACCACGCAGCTGGGGGACCTCGAGGTCACCTTCGCCCATGAGTACAACCACATCCTTCAAATGGGATACGACGCCTACGAGGACCCGTGGTTCGCGGAGTCGACGGCGGTGTGGATGGAGGACCAGGTCTATAACGGGGTGGACG
>JBAVGD010000161.1:0-3277 GCA_049684635.1 Solirubrobacterales bacterium
AGACGAACCCCATCAGGTTGGCGAGGCGAGGCGGCCGGGAGTCCTCGAGCGGTCCCTCGCCAATGCGGGGCTGGACCAGGACGAAGTAAGCAACGCAGGTGATGCAGAAACGGCGGCCAAGCGTCAATCCGATCAGCAGCTGCGCTCCCATCAGCGCCCAGGCCAGCGGCCAGCCGAAGACGACACCGGCAAGCGCAACCAAACCGACGACGAGCTGATTGAAGCGCGGCGCTCGCGCGTCGATTACATCGGTGTCTCGCCAGGGGTCAGCTGTGCGGGATTTCATCATTCACAGAGTTTAGGTCCCGTCAATGACCAGCAGCCCAGCCGGCTCGGATCCCGAGCGGGAACTGAAAGGATTGGGGCCATGGAGGAGATGCCACCCGTGGAGGTCCACAAGCCGTGGGGGAACGAGTTGTGGTTCGCTCACACCGACCACTACGCCGGAAAACTCCTTCGCGTTAAGGCGGGCCACCGCCTGTCGATCCAGTACCACGAAACGAAGGACGAGACCTCATACGTCCTGTCCGGCAGGGTGATCGTCTCGCAGGGCGAGTCCGCTGAGCGGATGGTCGCTCGGGAGCTCGGTCCCGGGGAGTCATGGCGCAACCCGCCACTGCTCGTCCACACGCTGGAAGCCGTCGAGGACGCCGAGATCATTGAGGTCTCGACGCCGCAGGTCGACGATGTCGTTCGCTTGAAGGACAGGTACGGGCGGGGGCCTGAAGTGGCGCCTCCCAAAGACGGCGTCGAGTCGCAGTGAGCTCCAACTCAGCCGACACCTCGCGACTGCCGCTGCCGGCGCTCCTGGAGGCGGCGAGGTCAGCGGCCTTCGCCGAGCTGCATGGTCAGCTGTCCGAGCGCGGCTACGGTGACATCCGCCTGGGTCACGTCAGCATCCTGGACAGCGTCGATCGCGCGGGCACCCGGCCCACCGACCTCGCCAGGCAGACCGGCCACAGCAAGCAGGCCGTCGGAGAGTGCGTCGGCGATTTGGAGGCACTCGGCTATGTCGACCGGCTTCCCGACCCGACCGACCACCGCGCCAAGCTCGTTCGCCTGACACCGCGCGGGGTGAAGGCGACACAGATGGTGGCGGAGATCCTCGCGGCGGTCGAACGCGAATGGGCGGACCGAATCGGCCAAAAAGGGGTCGCGGCGCTTCGCGAGGCTTTGGAGCGTCTTTACGCGCTCGGGGGTGCTGGATCCTGATCGGCGAACTTTCGGCGCAGCTCCATGCCTTCGAACATGGCAGCGCCCGCTAGAAACGACCGCCGAAGATGCCCTCCAGACGCATCGCGAGGACGACGTCGCCCTCGACGCTGCAGCGACCGGCGACCATCGCCGTCAGGGCATCCTCTATACCCGCGATCACTCGCACCCAGTCCGCGAGGCCGATGTGGATCGTCACCGCGGCGTCGAGAGGGGCGGGCTCGAGCAGGCGCGCTTGACCCGTACGGGAATCGACCTGGATAGCCCAACGCCAGGGCGCGTCGGGCGGAGGCTCGATCGCGAAGGGCTCCAGCTCATAGGCGATCGTGCCGCTGAAGCCGCCCGTCTGGGACGGCTGGAAGCCTCGCGCCAGCGCCTTCACGAGCCTCCGCTGGCGGCGCGGATCGACGAAGCGGCGCTCCAGCTCCGTGTCGTCAAGGCCGCTCACCATCGCCGCCAGCGCGTGGCGACCGCCTCGTGAGGCGAGGGCTCGGATCGGGCGGGAGCGCCCAGCAGAGGGCGCATTCGCCGGTGGCTCACGGCCCTCGATCTCGGCGCGCGCTTTCGCGGCGCTCTGGCTCACCCAGCCGATGCCGTATCGCTCGGCTATCGAGTCCGCCGCGGAGAGCGCCGCAGCCGCTCCGTCGGCATCGCCGGAACGGTGCAGGGCCATGGCGAGATCGGCCCGTGCCATGCCACCGGCCCAGACGATCTCGAATGCATCTGCCCGCGAAACCGCCGCGCGCAGCTCGTCGACGGCAGCGCCGGGCCGGCCGGCCAGCAGTTCCAGGCGGCCGATGTGCCACTCGGGCAGGTGACCGAAGACGAGCGAAGGGGCGGGCGAGATCAGGTAAGGCCGCATCGGCTCAAACAGCGGGCGCAGCCGGGCACCCGCCTCGCGGTCCCCGGCGAGCGTGGCCGTAAACGCCAGCGCCCAGAGAGCCGTCGGCAGGTGACCGTCTGGGCGCCGCAACAACTCGAGGTCGTCGGTCAGCAGTGCTCTCATCCTTCGCCGAGCCGTCTCGAAGTCACCTTCCATGGCCTCCGCGAAGGCGACGAAGGCAGAGATGAGCCCACGGGGGAGCACCCTCTCCATCGCCTCGAAGAAGCTGCGGCTCGTCCCTATCTCGTCATCGAAGACCCATTCGGTGGTCAGCAGTCCGAGCGCCGTGACCGCGATGTGGATATCGGGGCGCAGCCGCCGCACCACCGCTCCGGCGCGGCGAACCAACGCCTCTCCACCCTTGCGATCGCCGCGATCCAAGAGTCGCATGCCGCGATTCAGATCCACCTCCCAGGTGAAGCGAGGGCTGCCCAAGCGCTGCGCTAGCTCCCCCATCTGCTCGATGGCCCGATCGCAATCGGGAAGTCGCCCGAGCACGTAGTAGCCGAAGGCGGACATCTGCACCACCCGGAACAGCAGGTCCTCGCGACCGCATTCCTCCGCTGTATTGAGGAGACCGAAGAAGTCCTCGAAACGATCGAAGAAGCGCAGGGGGTCCGGGCTGCGGGCGAAGAGCACGATCATCTGCGTGAAGCCGGCCAGAACCTCCGCTTCGGCGTCGCTGAGACGCCGGCCGAGACGCTCAGCGCGCCGGGCGAGCTCCTCCATCTCCTCGTCCTCGTCGCTGAAGACCAGCAGATACGCGAGGCGGAAGACGATCTGCAAAGCAAGCCGAGGCTCGTCGTCGCCCAGCGCCTCCAGGCCCCGACGCAGCAATTCCACGCTCGCGGGGTCGTCGGTGCCGACCTCCCAGCCGAAGCCGATGTCGCCGCCGGCGAAGCCGAGCGCAGCGCGGGCGAGCGTTGCGACGTCGCCCTTCGTCCCCGCCGCGTCGACCGCCGCGCGAAAGGACAGGCGCGCCCGGACCAGGTCGGCGCAGAGCAGCTCCTGCTCGCCCAGTTCCAGCCGGGCGGTGGCCCGCTCGGCGAGAGCGCCGTCGGGTAGCAGGGCCAGCGCACTCCGTATATGTGAGGCGGCCTGCTCGTGGTCGTGTGCCTCGGCGGCGGCAGCGGCGGCGGCGCGGTAGGCGGCGATCGACGGCTCGGGGCCCGCCAGCTCGAC
>JBAVGD010000162.1:0-3700 GCA_049684635.1 Solirubrobacterales bacterium
CCTCCTGGGTGCGATCCAGGCGCTCTTCCAACTGAGCTATAGCCCCGCGTTAAGGGGTGCCGGGGTCGTTCCGGCAGCCTTGCAGGGCAAGGATACCCGCATGGGCCTGGGTTTCCACGGGCGGCAGCTCCGACCCGAGCGGGTCGCCGAGACGGTCGCCCACGCTCTGGCGGCGCGGCGCCCAGCCGCGTATCCGTGCTCGAGGCTGCTGGTCGGCTCGTCGAGGATCAGCAGCTCGGGATGCCTCTCGTCGTCCGGCGATACAGGGGCTATTCCAACTGATCTATAGCCTCATCTGCGCGGCTGGGAGGATCGTCCCAATCCTCTCGCAGCCGCAAGGATAACCGCATAGTCTTTAGGTTTCCCGGGGGCATAGCCATGGGCATTCTCGACGAGGCCATAAAAGAGCATCTGGAGCTGAAGCGCCAGCACGGCGCCGGCGAACCCGAGCTGAAAAAGCTCGAGGACGAGGCGTTCGGACCGTCCGAGCGCCCGGGCAGCGAGGAGGCTGCGCCCGACCAGTTTGCGGAGGCGCCGACCGAATTCATGGCCCAGCCGGAGACGGCTGATGTACCGGTTTCAGGACAAGTCGAGACGGGGCAGACCGCGGAGGAGGAGTCGGGCGCTCCGGTTGACGAGCGCGAGGAGGCGGTCGAGAAGACACGCCCGCGCCGCGAGCCTGCGATGGAGATCGGCGATCTTCAGGAGGCCCCGCAATCTCAGGCCGAGCAGCCCAGCGGCGAGGAGGCGTCCCCGGAGCCCGAGGCGCATCCAGGGGATGAGACCGAAGAGCTCGCGCATGTCGCGCCGCCGGGAGACGCCCCTGCGGAGGAGGAGGCGCCGGCGATGGAACACGAGGCCATTACGGAGCCGCCGGTCGAGGCGCAGGAGCCGCATGGGGACGAGCCAGAGCCGCTGGCGTCATCCCCCGGACCCTCCACCGAAGAGCGCCGGGCCATCGCCGACCAGCCAACGGAGATGTATGACGTAGAGGAGGAGCTCGGCGCTGCCAAGTCAGCGCCTTCGGAGGAAGAGCTGGTCGAGGAGGAGCTCAGCGAGCCGAAGCTGGCATCTGGCCCGCCTCTCTCCGAGGTGGCACACCCTGGTGAGGTGGAGGAGCCCGCCGAGCCGACAGGTGTCGACGGAGAGACCGAAGAGCACGAGATCTCCCACGAAGAGGACGACGAATTCTGGGATGAGAAGCGACTCTCCGACGAGCTCGATCAGGCCCTTGAGGCACCGAGCGAGTCCGATGAGGACGACTGGTCCTCGGAGGAGGAGCAACCGGTCGACGAGCCACCGATGCGCAGCGGCCGCGAGGAGGACCTGCTCGAGGAGACCCCCGACTTCCTGGAGGAGAGTCCGGAGGACGATCAGCTCTGGTTTGAGCAGAAGCCGCCGAAGGATTTCGACTTCGACGACTAGCTCGACCGGCCTACACTTCTAGGCACGGGGCCATAGCTCAGCTGGAAGAGCGCCGCCTTTGCAAGGCGGAGGTCGCCGGTTCGAGCCCGGCTGGCTCCATCGCATAGTTGCCTGCTTCGGATGAGAGAGCGCAAGCGACCAACCGTGAACTCTGCTTTTCGCACAGAGCGGGACCACTCTTCGGAAAGTCAGAAGGGCGCCGTCGCGCGCCCTTCTGACCGGTTCCCGAGATGTCGCCTGCTCAGCTGTTCGGCGCGCACTCCGTGAGGCCGAGCGCGTGCAGCTGCTTGCCCGCGGCGGCGAAAGTGTCCTTCTTGCCGAAGGCCAGTTCGGGGTTCGCTTCGATCTTTTCCAGCGTCTGCTGGGAGAGTTCCAGCGCCGAGTTCACTTGCTGTTCCTCGCCGCTTGGTGCACCGAGGGCTTTGACGCCGTCGATCTGGGACTGGATGTTGGGGACGAGGACGGTTTCCACGAGTTCGGTTTCCTGCGCCTTGCTCGGTTTCTTGTTTTCCAGACCGTTTTTCTTGAAGTAGGCGTTGATTTCGGCTTCCTGCGCCTTTTCGCCTTTGATGCAGACGGCGTTGCCCTTCGCCACGAATTCGGCCTTGCTGATCGCGGCCGTCGTTTCGATAGAGGGTGAGTTGCCGCTGCTGCCGCATCCAGCCACCCAGACCCCGACGACGAGAGCTGCCATCAGGGCCAGCCCGCAGATCATCATTCTTTGCATCAAGTCCTCCTCGCAGTCGCCAGAATTCCGACCAGCCTAGCCGGGAATCAGCTCATTGCAAACGGGTCGGCGTCTCTCAACAGGTGGTGGCCGCTGCCCCGAACCCAGCGCTACCGGATGTGGAAGCCTTCGCCGGTGAGGCGGCCGATGTCGTTGCTGAGGCCGATGATGAACAGCAGCGCGACGACGGCTAGGCCCGCCCCGGTGACGGCATACATCGTTCGAAGCGATATCGGCCTGCCGCGGACTTTCTCGACAAGGCTCCAGAAGATGTGGCCACCGTCCAAGGGGAGGATCGGAAGGAGGTTCATCAGCGCCAAAGAGAGGCTCACCAGAGCCAGCATCAAGAGGGCTTGGTAGGTGCCGGTATCGACAACCTCGTGACCAACCACGCTGATCCCGACGATGCCCGACATCTGCTTGCGTACTTTGGGTTCGTAGAGCCGGGAGAGGGCCGATGCCGTCATATGGGTGACGTACCACATCATGTGAAGGGCTCGGCCGGACGCGGCGCCCACACTGAACTGCACCGGTTTCTCAGCGAACGTGACGCCCATCAGGTACTGCCCCACGGAAGCGAGATATTCGGGTCGGACAGAAACGAACTGCGTCTGGTTGTTGCGCTCGATCTCGAGACGAACCGGTGTCGCCGCCAGGCAGCCGTTCTTCTGCTCGCCCGCGCACTTGTGCGCTTCGATGTCTTCACGAAAGCGACTGATTCGATCTTCGCTACCGAGGCTCCGATAGCTGTGTCCGTCAACGGCAAGGATTCTGTCGCCCGACTTCAACACCTTTGCGGCGGGGGTCTTGGTGCCTACTTCGCCGATCCTTGGAGTGAGCTGCTGTCCATAAAGGAGGTACGCGAAGCAGAAGATCGCGAATGCCAAGGCGATGTTGACCGCCGGTCCCGCGGCGATCACCACGATTCGCTTCCAGACCGGCTGCCGGTAGTAAGCACGGTGGGCGACCTCCGGAGGGATCTCCTCCTCCGGGTTCATGCCGGTGATTTTCACGTAGCCGCCGATCGGGATCGCGGCGATTCCGTACTCCGTCTCACCCCGTCGGAACGAGACGATCTTTGGCCCCATGAAGAGGAAGAACTTCTCTGCTCGCATCCCCGTCGCCTTGGCAGCGACGAAATGCCCCGCCTCATGCAGAATGATCAGTAGGCAAAAGCCGATGAAGACGAGCCCCCAGCTCATCTGGTCCCCCAAGCCGCTCCCATCGCGAAATCATAGCCCGGCGATTCCTCCCGGCCGGAGGCATGCTGACCTGACCGCGATATCTTCGTGTGCAGCTACTGGCCGGTCCTGGGCTGTAGCCGAGGGTGCGATCCCCCTAGCGGGATAGGTCCTTAGGTCACTAGACCTATGAACAGCCTGGAGTGGTCGTCCGGGTCGACCTTGACGGGGATCTGCTCGCCGGAGCGGAGCTGGATTGCCATGGCTTGGGAGATCACCTGGATGTGGTTGACGGTCGACTGGATGTTTCCGACCTTGAGAACCAGCTCGAAGTGGAGCTCGGGCTGCATGTCCACGCTCTTGCCGG
>JBAVGD010000163.1:0-8454 GCA_049684635.1 Solirubrobacterales bacterium
ACCTGGTCCCGAACCTGGTCGAGACGGTCAAGGGCTATGCGGCGCACGAGAGCCAGGTCTTCGAGAAAACGAGCCAGGCCCGCGCGGAGGCGATGTCAGCCCAGGGCGTGGGCGACACCGCGAAAGCGGAGCAGAAACTGACCGGCGCCCTCACCGACCTGCGGGCGGTGGCGGAGAACTATCCGCAGCTCCGCGCGACCGAGAATTTCCAGCAGCTGAGCCGGAACCTTTCCGAGCTGGAGGACGAGATCCAGGCCGCGCGGCGGATCTATAACTCCAACGTGCAGTCCTACAACACGGCGATCCAACAGTTCCCCGGCTCGATCATCGCGAATCAGAGTGGCTTCACCGCGCGCGAGTACTTCGAGATCGAAGATCGCGCCGAGCGCGAGCCGGTTGCGGTCAGCTTTGGCGACAACTGACGTTTCGTAACCTTCCGAGCATGACCGCAACCAAGGAAGCGACCCTGTGGATCTGCGAAAGCTGCGGGTTCATCTACGACCCCGAGATCGGTGATCCCGACGGGGGCATCCCGCCCGGAACCCGGTTCGAGGACATCCCCAGAGACTGGTTCTGCCCGGTCTGCGGTGCCCGGACATCCGACTTCCGCCCGCTCGAGCCGGGCGAGGCCTGAGCGCCGCCGCATCCAGGCGACGGTCGCTCAGAGCAACTCAGCCGAACGCGGTTACTGCGCCTCTGCGAGGCGCTCGCCCACGTAGTCCCAGTTGACGACGTTCCAGAAGGCGTCGATGTAGTCGGGCCGCCTGTTCTGGTACTTGAGGTAGTAGGCATGCTCCCAGACGTCGCAGCCGAGCAGGGGGAAGCTGCCGTCGATCACCGGTGAGTCCTGGTTGGGGGTCGAGACCACAGCCAGGCCGGAACTGTCTTTGACGAGCCACGCCCAGCCCGAGCCAAAGCGGCCGATGCCGGCTTTTTTGAACTCGTCCTTGAAGGAATCGAGGGAGCCAAAGGTCTCGTCAATGGCGCTTGCCAGGTCACCGCTCGGCTCGCCGCCCCCATCCGGGCTCAGCATCTGCCAGAAGAGCGTGTGGTTGAAATGGCCGCCGCCGTTGTTGCGGACCGGTGTCTGCTTGTCGCCGGGCAGGCTCGAGAGATTCCGCAGCACGTCCTCGACGTCACGGTCTGCCCAATCAGTCCCCGCCAGGGCTTCATTTGCTTTGTCGACGTAGGCCTGATGATGCTTGTCGTGATGGACCCGCATCGTCGCCTCGTCGATGTGGGGCTCGAGCGCGTCGTATGAGTAGGGCAGGTCGGGAACCGAGAAAGCCATCTGGGATGCTCCTCCTAATCGATTGGAAGTCCTCAAGTCCTTCGGGAGCCTAACCACCACACGACCCCGGCTACCCACTGCGACCCATCGCAACCGTCGGTCTCGCTGGCACGATGGCATTCCCAGGCCCGTTTCGCCGGCGAGCGTCACGGGTAGCGAGCTTGCCTGGGAAGACCAGGGCTTACAGACGGAGGCGCCGCCCGTTGAAAGACTGGAGGGGCGGCTTTGTTCGATGTACCGTCGGGGCAGTTGAACGCGATGTCACTCAAGCGCCAGAAACGGGCGGGTCATCCACCGCGTGGCCCGCGGGCCAACGAGCAGCTGGCGGACGACCGCGAGCTGTGGAAACGGTTTACCCGTGAACGCGACCCCGCAATCCGCGAGGAGCTGGTGCGCCGCAACATGCCGTTTGCGAAGCGCCTCGCGCTCCGCTACCGAGGAGCCAGCGAGTCCTTCGACGACCTCCTCCAGGTTGCCAACCTTGGCCTGGTCAACGCGGTCGACCGCTTCGATCCCGAGCGCGGCATCCCCTTCACCGCGTTTGCCTCGCCCACCATCCTCGGAGAGCTGAAACGCCATTTCCGCGACCGGGCCTGGACAGTGAGGGTGCCGCGCGGTCTGCACGATCGAATGGCCGAAGTCGAAAAGACGATGACAGAGCTGACCAAGGAGCTGCAGCGCTCACCCTCCGTCGGAGAGATCGCAACCCGTCTCGAGCTCGAGCACACCGATGTGCTCGAGGTGCTCGAGGCCAGCCACAATCGCCGGCCCCTCTCACTCGATCGCCCGGCAAGCTCGGAGGATTCAGACGATGCGCCGGCCGCGGAATGGATCGGTAGCGAGGACGAGGGTTTCGAGCTCGTGGAGGGCCGGATCGCCCTCGATGCCGCGCTGCCATACCTCGACGAGCGTGAGCGGCTTGTGCTGCGATTGCGCTTTGCCGACGACATGACGCAGTCGCAGATCGCCGAACGGATCGGCCACTCGCAGATGCATGTGTCCCGGATCCTGCGCCGCGCTCTGGTGCGTATCCGCGAGCGGATCGAGGAGGATCGGCAGCGAGAAAAACCCCCGACAGTCCCGGGCAAGTAGGCGACCGGCCCGGCCTCCACCAGGCCAATCGAACCACTACGGTCACGGCCGATGCCTGCGCCGGAACCGGGCAAACGTCACCGGACACGGCACTAGCGCAGCGCGCCGAAGTGGATGACGAGGTACTCCCCGTCATCCAACTCCTCAACCGCCAGCTCGTCAGCGAGGGCCTCGAGGGAGCCTCCGACCCCAGGGAGCTGGAGCTCTTTGCGGACCTGCGCAGCTCCACCCACTTCCATCGGACCAAGCCTCAACTCGATCCCCTCCTCGCGATCATCGAGGTCGAGCTTCACGCGCCCGTCGGAGAAGCGGGCCGGGGCGGCGGCGGCGATCGCGTCCGTGACGAGAACGGCGTCGGACATCCGATCGACCGGCAGATCGTGCCGTGCGGCAAGCACGCCGACCACCCGCGACAGAACCGGGCCGAGCAGCTCGTGACGGTCGATGACGACCTCAGTGCGATGAGGCAAGACCGACTGGATCGTGTTCGGGGGTCCGGTGCCCCTGGCGCCACCACCGCGGAGGGGAAGGCTCATCGTGATCTCCGTGCCGCAGTCGAGGCCGCCGGAAATGGAGAAGCTGCTCGACAACGCCGCAATCAGCGAGAGGCCAAGGCGCAGGCTCGGCCGCGCCACATCCGCCTGCGGGCGAATGCCGACCCCCTCGTCCCGCACGACAACGATGAGGCCATCTGCATTGGGCCTGGCGTCGACGCTGAGCGGCCCGGGGTCCCCCTCGTACGCATGAACGACGACGTTCATGCACGCCTCGGTGACCACCGTCTTCAAGTCCGCCAGCCCGGCTTCGTCCATACCGAGGGTCTCGGCGAGCCCGGCAAGGACATGACGAACGATGGCCACGTTCTCGGGTCGGGCCGGCAAGGCCATCTGGAGGCCTTTCGGCTTCTGGCTCATCGTCGAGCTGTCTGACATAACGCGCGCATCCCCAGCGCTTGGCACCCTTCGCCCGTCGGCACCGAGCATATCCGTAAGCGTTCCTGAAAGGTAAGCGTTCCCGAGACCATCCCCTACCCCCCGCACCTGCGGACAAAACCGGGCGAGGCGGCGCAGACTCTGCGGTAGGATCGACTCAGTGATGCCAGCGCCCTTCGAGGTTAGGAGCGAAGAACCGGAGACCGGGATTCGCGTCTTCGAAATCTGCGGCGAGCTGGACATGAATACCGCGCCGGAGCTGGAAAGACAGCTCGACGGGGCACTTGCCGATCCTGGTGCCTCCGTCATGCTCGATCTCGCTCAATGCGAGTTCATCGACTCCACCGGCATCGCCCTGATCGTGCAAGCGTGGCAGCGGCTCGATCGAGATGGCGGCGGTGACGGAACGGGCCGTCTCGTGGTCTGCTGCGTCAACAGCCAGGTGCGGCGGCTGCTGAGTATCACCGGCGTGGAATCCTCGATCTCGACGCATGAGGAGCGGGACACGGCGCTGACCGAGCTGCGCGGCTGAACCCGCTTCGTCGTCTTCATACTTTCCAACCCGCTCTGCATGTCCCCCTGCCCTGCCGCTCGCAGCAGGCCGGCTAGAGAGGCTTGTGCTCCTCGTCAGGGCCGCTGACGAAGCGGGCGAGGGCTTCCTCGGGATCAGGGAAGACCTCGCCGCGGATGAAGCGCCCGTCACGCACCTGCCAGACCCACGCCACCGGTATGTCGCGTATTCCTAACTCGTGGCTGCGCGCGTAGACGCGGCCGCGCACAAGCAGCTGATCGCCCCGCCGCTCGACGGTGCCGGATGTGACGAGAAGCTCTTCCCAGCTCTTAGCCACATCGGTGAGGTATTCCCCCAGGCCCTCGGGTCCGATGTACGGGGCATTGCGACCGACCGCCTCGGCGGTCGGTGCCATGAACTCCATCGTCGGATCGCAGATCGCGACGATCCCCTCGGCGTTTCGATGATTGAAGGCCTCGAAGAGGCGCTTGACCAGTTCCCGATGCTCGCTATCCAGCAGCGTCATCCGAGACCCCCACGGCAGCGCGAGACCAGGCGGCAACCGGCCGGTTGATCGGCCTCGCGATGGCAAAGATCGCCGCGTCATCATCGAGGATCCCTTTGGTGAAGACGTGTAGCGCCCCCTCCAGTCGCTGCACGGCCTGCGCGGGGTTGGTGGTGCCGACCAACTCCGCCCGGACCCTCTCCTCCCCGAACCGCTCACCCTGGCCCTTTGCCTCGGTAATCCCGTCGGTGACGATCACCAACTGCTGCCCGCGTTCGATCGCGCACTCCGCGAGCACCCATTCCGAGTCCGCGAAGGCACCAAGCAGGGGTCCCGCTTTGGCCACCTCGATGACTGCTTCGCCGTCGACGAGCAAAGGTGGCGGATGCCCCGCGACGGCCAGGCGAATCGGCTCGAGCGGATCTTCCTGGACGGCCAGGGCAACCACGCTGCAGAGCGAAGTATCGCCTCGCGCGAGCAGAGCGCGATTGAGGGTTGCCAGGGCCACCAGGGGATTGCCGGTTAACGCCGCTGCCGTCCGAAGCGTGTATCGGGCTTGCGCGGTGATCGAAGCGGCACGAGCGCCACGACCAGTCACATCGCCGATCACCAGCATCCACCCTCCGGCTGCCTGGAAGGCGTCGTAAAAGTCGCCACCGACCTCGTTCTCGGCGCCGGCCGGCCGGTACGTCGCGGCGAGGGACCAGCCGGGGATGTGCGGTAACGGCGGCGGCAGCAAACCGCGCTGCAAGGTCTTGGCGATCTCAGCGCGCGCGCGCTCGGCCCGCTCCAGATCGGAGAAGAGGCCGGCGTTATCGAGGGCCAGTGCCACGCGACCGGAAAGGATCCAGGCAAAGCGGGCGTCCTCCCGGCGATAGCGCCTGCCCGAACGGGCGACGGCAACCGTGAGCATCCCGGTCAGCTGGCCGCGAGCGTTCAGCGCCACCGTGATCGCCGACCGCACGCCGAGACTACGGAGGAAGTCGAGATCTTCCTCATCGTGTGCAAGCTCGCGCAGGTCCGCGTCGGACATGCGCTCGTAAAAGCGGGGCGCCAACGAAGCGCTGCCCCGACCCTCGACCATCCATGCCGGATGTGATGGCTCACGCTCGGCAAGCCGGCGCTCAGCCTTGATGCCCCCGTACTGCGCAAAGCCCACCGCCGCACGGCGAACCTCGCCGTCGCGGATCACATCGATCATGCAGAAGTCAGCGAACTCCGGCACGAGGATCTCGCAGATCGCTTCAAACGTGTCCTTCAACGAGCGACCGGCGTCTGAGACCTCGGCCACATCGGCGAGGATCTGGAATCGCCGCTTTGCCCGGCGGGCATTGCCAAGCAGAACCACAAGCCACGAGGCAAGAGCGAGCAACACCAAGAGTCCCGCTGTTATCGCGATCCAGCTCATTCTCCTCCGGTTCTCGCCTGGCTGCCTCGCCCATGGCCCTCACCAGGCGGCCTCCACCTCTCTACGCCGCTACTAAAAACACAGTAACGGGCTCCACGCAAGAAATCCATCCCCTGACTCGTCTTGCGACTGCCGTACACAGGAAGCGACCGATGCGCACTCCCCCACCATCACCGCCTACGCGCAGCCTCGATTACGCCTTGATCAACGCTTCGTCGAGCGGCACGCCCGCCGGTCCGCGAACGGCTCTTTCTGCCTGTCCCACGATCACCGGGCAGCGCGTCGGTGAGCATCTGCCTCGCTTTCGACGGCTCCCTTCCGAACACCGTTTGCGTCGCGTTCCCCCAGAGCCCGTATCCGTGGCAGCCCGCGGCCGCTTGCCGCGGTTTGGGAAGCGTCCGGCTTGCCGAAGGGGGATCCGCGACGGAGGCTTCCATCGTGCCCCCGTTGCTCGGCCATTTCACGAACGCGATCCAGTGCCTCGAGGCGACCGGACCCGGTTGTCCTCCACCAGGGCACATCGGGGAGCTCGGCGACCAGTACAACCCGCCCCGCGCAGTTGGTCCTGCCGGAGAGCGCCGTCCGGCAGCGACGAAGCAGGCTGACGGTCATCGCCGTGTAAGTCCGCCCGGTTGGCACTCGAAGCGCTCCTTGATCTAGCCGTGATCCCCGTCCGCACCGAATCCGGGGCGAGATCAGCTCCGACTCGGTTTGCGTCGAGCTACTACCCGGGCAGGAACCGCCACCAAACCCGAACGGTTTACCGGCGATCCCCGGGAGGAAACTTCAGCGGGGCGCATCCCGTCGACATTGCCTCAGAGCGGAATACGCTGTGTGGGGTGAGGCGCTCCGGTTGGCACGCGCCACCTTGAGCGACCAGCTCACGCCCCCGTTCTCCTCGCCGGAGAGCGTGTAGCCGATCGCTGTCACTCAGTCAGGCCGCCAGCCGGTGACGCAGCATTTCCTTGCCCTGTTCCGCCCCCTTGCGACTGGCCTCCTGCGCCCGCCGGAAGAAGTCCGCCAGCTCCGAGTCTTCCTCCCGGTCCGCGTCCTCGATGTAGGTCTCGAGGCGCAGAACGTTGCTCAGGCACTGCTCGACGAACCAGATGATGTTGTAGTCCTTGTCTTTGGTGCCGGTGATCTCGCCGGCCTCTTGCAGCGTTGCCATGTCCACCTCCTGTTGAGTGCCGGGCTCTTCCATCTGGCTACCCGTTCGAGCGTCTCTAAACAACCCGACCCGCGCAAACGGCAAAGCCTCCAGGCGGTTGGCGGGATACTCCGGTGACGGGAGAGCGACGACAATCGCGAGGAAGCGACATAACAACCATGAAGAGGAAGAGCGACTCGGAGGAGGGAAAGGGAGGGGCCTCCCCCTCTCAGCTGATAGACGCGAGAATCGAGGAGCTGAGCGATTGGCGGGGCGAGACGCTCGCTCGGGTCCGAAGTCTCATCAAGCAGGCCGACCCCGAAGTGGTCGAGGAGTGGAAGTGGAGAGGGGTTCCGGCCTGGTACCACGCCGGGATGATCTGCACCGGTGAGACGTATAAGAACGCCGTGAAGATGACCTTCGCCAAGGGCGCCTCGTTGGAGGACCCGTCAGGCCTCTTCAACTCCAGCCTCGAAGGCAACACCAGGCGTGCCATCGATTTCCATGAGGGCGACAAGATTGATGAAAAGGCGCTGAAGGCGCTCATCCGCGCCGCCGTGGCACTGAACACGTCCTCAGCCGGCCAGTGACCTGAGTCAGAATTTCGCGGCCGGGGACGAGAACATAGACGTCCGAGAGGGATCGCGAACTTGATGCGCCCCGAGCGAGGCAGGCGTCAGTCACCGAAGAAGGCGCGCGGGACGGTTTCCGCGTCGCCTCCGGTCCAGGCGTTGAACCGGTACCACGAGGGCTTGGCCTCACGGTTTTCGGTCAGCAGGCCGGCGGAGTCGCAGAACTGACAGCCACCGGGCGCATCCGCCCACGAGAACCACCAGATCCCGCCGATCCGCCAAGACCAGCGGTGTCCGATGAGCATCGAAAACGCGTCGTCCAACTCTTCCGCCTGCCCGACCAGCCCTCGCTCCCAGCGCGACTCGAAGCTGTCGGACCCCCAACCAAGCTCCGTAATGTAGAGCGGAGTTCCGGCGTCGTGATGAGCGCGCATGACACGCCGAAGATTGCGCACCTGGCCACCCAGCGCGTTGGCGTCGGCAACATACGGATGAAGGGCAACCCCGTCGAAGAAGCTCTTGACGTGGCGCGTGCGGTAGAGACGCGAAAGGAAATTGCCCGACGAAACGTTCGGCGGAACCTGCAGCGGCCTGCCAAAGAGACCGCCGAGGATCACTTTCGATCCGGGGTCGACGCCGTGCAATACGCGCCCCGAGATGCGGATCAGCCGCGCGTAGCGCTCCGGATCGGCTCGGCCGAAGGTGACGATGTTCTCCTCGTTCCAGATTTCCCAGGAGCGGATCGGCAGGTAGGGAAGTTCGGGGTTTTCTGTCCAGAAAGCGCCACCAGGCCCGTAGCGCTGCGCAGCGACTTCCAGAAACGACGCCCAGGCGGCCCGCGCCCAACGATCGCGCACCGGTTCATCTCTCGCCTGGCTCGCAACCCACGATGGCGTGCCCCATGGATAGGGAAAGACACGCATCTGGTGTTCAGCGGCAAGCGCCACGGACGCATCGAATTCAGCCCAGTTTGGAGGAACGACATAGGGACTGAAG
>JBAVGD010000164.1:0-4031 GCA_049684635.1 Solirubrobacterales bacterium
CAACCGCCGCGAGAGCGGCGCGGCTCGCGCCGTCGGCCAGTACCCGCAGCGCCGCCCCGTCACGCTGCGCGCCGTCGCGAAGGACCTGGATCAGGGCGGCGGATAGCGGCAGGGAGTCGAAGCCGCCGCGGTGGGTCCGTCGCTGCCGGACCTGGCCGAACATCTGCTGCTCGAATTCGGTGGGCGGCTCCCGGCGCAGCCAGGTCACCCGGGCCACGAGCAGGGGCTGGGACGGTTCGGGGAAGATCTGGGTCTGGGGGATCCATCCCCTGGACCGCAGTGCCAGCCTGGCGGTGAACAGGGCGGCGCCGCAGCTGATGATCATCTCCCGGCCGTCCGGGTCGGCGGTAGTGAGCTGGCGGCTGCGGTCGGCGTGCAGGATGACCTGGCCGTCGTCGGGCGCGAAGAGCCACGGCTGGGTGTTGTGGACCGACGGCGCCCATACCGCTGCCTCGATGACCTGCCCAGCGACGCCACCCCGCCCGGCCAGTGCGGCCGGCTGGCCGGGTGATGGCTCGTGGTCCATCGTCTTCTCCGCGCCGAAATCAGGGCAGTGCTGCCGATACACCTAGCACATACCCGGTTCAGGCAGGGACGCAAGCGCTGACGCCGGAAAACTCGCCAAGAAGGCGGCTAAGACTGGCGGCGACTCAGGGGCTCGGTTCCTGGTCGATCAGGCTGAGCAGCGCGGCCGTGGGCGACAGCGCGGCATCGACGCCCCAGGACTTATCGAACAACCAGGCGTTTTCGGGGTTATTCACGAGGGCGACGACACGACCGATCGCGAAATGCCGCTTGGAGACAAACGAGATCAATAGGTTCTCCTCGTCCGTGCCGGTGCAGGCCGCGAGAACGTCGGCGCGCAGCGCGCCCGCTGCCTCAAGTGCGGGACGAACGGCGGCATCCCCTCGCACGGCGGCGAGGCCGAGTTGCTTGAGCATCAGGGCCCTCGCGGCGCTCAGCTCGATGATCGTGACGTGGTGGCCCTCCGCGCTCAGCCTCTGCGCGGCCTGCAGGCCGATGGTCCCGCCGCCGGCGATGATGATTCGCATCAATGCCCCGTCGCATCGAGGAAGCTCCGCAAGCGGCCGAGCGAGCCGGACGCGACGATGAAGCTCACCAAGTCTTCCGGCTGGAGCATTGAGGTCCCCTCCGGCACCGAGGAGTGGCCGGCACGGCTGATCTCTACGACCTGGATCTCGCCGGGGACGTTCAGCTCGGCGACTCGCCTGCCTGCGAGATAGCCGGGAACGAACGAGCGGACGAGCATCGTCTCGCCATTGCCAAAGGTGAGCTCCGGCTCCAGCCCCCGGTGATGGAGGAGGTGGTGCACTCGGTTGACGTTGGTCTGGACGGAACCGACGGCCGCGATTCCGAGTTCGGTGTAGATCGGCGCTCGAGCTGGGTCGCAGAGACGGCTGAACACTCGCGGTACACGGTAGAAGTCCCGGGCGGTGCGCGTCGCGACGATGTTGGCACTGTCGCTCGGGCTGAGGCCGACGAACGCCTCGGCGTGGGCGATGCCGGCTTCCTCCAGCACCGAGCGCGAGCTGCCGCTGCCATGGATGAACCGTCCTTTGAAGCCAGCGGGCAGGTGGTTCTGGGCACTCTCGTCCGGATCGAGGAGGGTGACGCCGTCTCCTTCCGCTTCGAGCCGGGACGCGAGAGCCGAGCCAGTCCGGCCGCACCCCATGATGACGACTTGCATCCGACCTCCCTCTTTAACCCTGCCCGGCCCGCTGCAGGCCCGGGGTTCGTCGCCTCGCCAAGATCTCGTCCCGCACTCTTTGCGCCGGCGGGCTCCGCCACGGCCGTAGGGCAGTGCGGCCGGCGGCGGCGCCTCCGCGAGCGCCGCCACGCCTTGCGGGCTTCTTCACATGCGAGAAGCAGCGCTCCCCAGGCGAAGAGCACGAGCCAGTCGCCCAGCCGCAGCGGCGCCGTATTGAAGACCGACCGCAGAGCGGGAACGTACGACACGGCGGCGATGAATCCCAGGCTGATGCATTCGGCCGCGATCAGCGGACGGTTGGAGAACAGGCCGATCTTGAAGATGCTCTGCTCGTCGCTACGCACAGCGAAGCTGTTGAAGAACTGGCTGACGACGACGCCTGCCTGAGTCATCGTGACCGCCTGCCGGTACGTCGGGCTAGACGACGTGAACGCGTCGAAAGGGATATGGGCACTGTGGATCTTCCAGAAGAACGCGAACACCACGCCGCATGACTGAATCGTCCCGAGGAAACAGAACCGGCGAACGACAGCCCAGTTGAATAGTTGCTCGGCAGGCCGCCGCGGCGGCCGGGTCATGATGCCGGGCTCGGGCTGCTCGGCACCCAGCGCCAGAGCAGGAAGGACGTCTGACCCGAGGTCGATCGACAGCACCTGCAGCGCGCTCAAGGGTACGAGCGGGAATCCGACGAAGACGGCCGCGAGGATCGGGGCGAGCTCCGCGAGGTTGTGGCTGAACAGGTAGATGAGGAATTTCCTGATGTTCTGGAACACCGCGCGCCCCAACTCGACTGCGGCGACGATGGAGGCGAACGAGTCGTCGAGAAGGATCATGACCGAAGCCGCCCGGGCGACGTCGGTACCCCCCTCGCCCATCGAGACGCCGATGCTTGCCCGCTTCAAGGCTGGCGCGTCGTTGACACCGTCACCGGTCACCGCGACGACTTCGCCGCGACCTTCCAGGGCGCCGACGATCCGCATCTTGTGCTCGGGGCGCACGCGGGCAAAAAGCAGCTGCTCCCCGGACTCGGTCATGTCCGCGAGCTGATCGTCGGTCATCGCGTCCAGATCCGCGGCCGAGAGGATCCTGACCGGACCTTTGGTGACGATTCCCACCCTGCGAGCGATCGCCTCGGCAGTCAGGCCGTAGTCGCCGGTCACCATGTAGATGCGGATGCCAGCCTGCCCGCATGCAGCGACCGCGTCCACGACTTCGGCCCTCGGAGGATCGGACATGGCGACAAGCCCGAGCAGGGTGAGGCCGGACTCGGCTTCGCCCTGGCGAGGCCGCTCATCAGTGACGACCCTCCGGGCGATGGCGAGGACTCTCAAGCCCTCGGCGGCCATTGCGTCGTTCGCCGCAGTCACACGTGCGCGCAGCATCTCGGTTGCCGGGACTTCCTCGCCGTCCCACCATGCTGCCGTCGTCCGCTCGAGCACCGCTTGAGGTGATCCCTTCACGTACGCCTCGTGGCTATCGGGGCCGATCCGGTGCACCGTCGTCATGAGCTTGCGGTCTGCGTCGAACGGATACGTGGCCACCCGGGGCGTCAGATCTTCCTCGGCAACGAGATCCAGTCCGGCCTTCTGGGCTGCGACGAGGATCGCTCCCTCGGTCGTGTCCCCGAGGATCCGCCATCCGAGCGCGCGGACGGGGTCCGGGGCAAGGAGTCGGGCATCGCAGCAGAGCGCTCCGACCCGCAGCACCTCGCGCGCGGGCTCGGGGTCGGTGACCTCGCCGTCTGGATGGTACCCAACGCCGGAGATCGCGTGCTGGCGCCCGGACTCCCACATGACCTGCGCGGTCATCTCCGCCTTAGTGAGGGTGCCCGTCTTGTCCGTGCAGATGACCGTCGTGGACCCAAGCCCCTCGACGGCCGTGAGCCGCTTGATGAGTGCATGCCGCCGCGCCATGCGACGGACGGCGATCGCGAGCGAGACCGACATCGTCGCGGGCAGTCCCTCCGGTACGAGGGCGACCATGACGCCGAGCGCGAAGACGAACGACCCCGTGATCGTATGGCTGGCGAGGGCCCGGAGTGCGAACACCGCCATCCCGGCTCCGATGGCGACGAACGAGACCCGCCGGGCCATCGTGGAGACCTGGCGCTGGAGCGGGCTCGCCTCCTGGGGAACCTCTGCAGTGAGCCGGTAGATCCGGCCGAACTCGGTCTGCAGACCCGTCGCGAACACGACCGCCTTGCCGCCGCCGCTCACGACGGACGTGCCCATGAACACGCAGTTGCGCGCCTCGGTGACCTCGACGCCTGGGTCGGCTGCCTCCGCCACACGGCCGGCCGGCC
>JBAVGD010000165.1:0-4424 GCA_049684635.1 Solirubrobacterales bacterium
CTCGGGGGCCGGGTGCTCCCGGTGGCCTGCGCGCCGTTTCAGGTCACGTGCCCTGTGTGCCCTGAACGACGCAGGGCCCGACCCCCGAGAAAGCGCTGAGGGGAACATCAGTCGCGGTCGAAGAACAGGTAGTTGAACCGGAGCGCCGCGCGAGTCGGCCGGATCGTGTTGCCGCAGCGGTGCAGCAAGCCGAGCGCGGCCAGATCGCGGACGCCCCGATGAACCCAATCGGGAGCGGGCGCCTCCTCCTCGTCGGGCCGTTTCATCTCGCGGGCCAGCTCGGTCATCGTGAGCTGATCGGGGTATTCGGCGAGGACGTGGCCGAGGATGGCTTCCTCGTCGCGGTCGTTTTCCTCGGCTGGCGTGAGGACGCGCGGCTCTTTATCGTCGCTGTCGTGCATGGGAGCTAACCCTCCTGTGCGCAAGCCCCGGCGGCGGGTCGCTCCGTCGTCGGGGCGTATGGACTTGTCGAGTAGGTGAAGTCCGGGGCGAGAGAAAGTGGGCCCCCTGAGCTTCGGTTTTCTTCGATCCAAGGGAGTTAGCCGTGCGACGCCACAAAAAAAGGGGGCGCCCGCCTCGCAGCGGGCGCCCCGGCTCGGTAGCGACTAGAGCGGAATGTCGTCTCCGCTGCCGCCGGTGTCCTCGGACGCCGGCTCGGCCTCGCTGCCCTCGCCGTCTTTTTCCTGCGGCTTGCCGCCGAGGAACTGGACCGTGTTGGCGACGATCTGGATGTACTCCCGGTGGTCGTCGCCCTCGCCCTGCTCCTTCCAGTCGAAGCGACCTTCGACCGCGACCGGGCGACCCTTCTTGAGGTACTCGGCGCACGCCTCGCCCTGGGCGCCCCAGACGGTGACGTTGATGTAGTTCGGCTTGTCGACGTACTCGTCGTTGCCGTTTTTGCGGCGGCCGTTCACCGCGACGCGGAGGTTGCAGACCTTCGTTCCGCCCTCGGTGGTTCGCAGCTTCGGGTCGCGGGTCAGGTTGCCGGTGATGACTGCGACGTTGATGTTCTGCATTTCGGGCCTCCTTGAGAGGTGGTTCGATTGACGAGCCCAGGTAGGGCGCGCGACCGAACGCGCGGAACCGAGCCGGAGACGAATGTCGGAGGTGAGGGGAACCCCCCTTGCGGGGGTTGAAGCGCGGGCGGCGCGTGCCACCCTGGCGTGAGGAAATTGGACTGCCTCTCTCGGTGGCGCCTATGCACCCCGACGTCGTTATTCACCTGCTTGACTGAGGCGAAGTACCGGACCTCGCGGGCGAGGTCCAACTCGATCCGTCGCGGTGAACGGCCGCCGCAGGAACGGCTCAGGCCGCAACTGCCTCCCTGTCACCGGCCGGGGCGCCCGAGGCGAGGACCGCATCCTCGAGCCGGGTTGCCAAGCGGTCGATCAGCTCCGCGTAGCGGGCGATCGCGTCACCCTCTCCCCACGTCGCCATGTAGGGGACCGACCAATCCGAGGTGTCGAGGCCGACCGTCGAACAGACGGTGTACGCGACGCACTCCACGACGATCTCCTCGTCGCCGTAGGTGAGGTCGGGGTCCTCCTCGTGCCGGTCGCAGCGGACGAGGGCGTGGGCCAGCTCGTGAATCTCGACCCCGACCTGGGCGTTGGCCGAGAACTCCGCTGCGATCGTTTCGACGCCGATGTGCTGGCGGTCAGGGGAGCAGTAGCCGAGGGCGGAGCCGGGGATCTCCTCGACCACAACGGTGTAGCCGATCGTCGTGGCGAAGCTCGTCAGCGGCTCGAACAGACCCGCCAGGCCGTCGCCCTCGACCGGGACGAGCGGCGGATCGAGGACGACCGGGCCGCCGGGGAACTCCGGCAGTGGGTCGACCTGGGCGCGGTCGAAGACCTTGACCATGCGGAAGTAGGTCCGCGGCCTGTTTTCCGGGTCCGCGCCAGCCTCCCGCCATTCCCGCAGCTTCTTCTTCGACGGCGGACAGGGCGCCCAAATGCTGAGGCCGCGCTCGCCCTTGCGGACGGCGTAGCCGAGGCTGAGCCAGCGGCGAAAGCCGGCTACCCGCGTCGCGCCCGGTCGCTGGAACGCGATCAGGAGCTGGTTGTGAAAGCTGTAGGAGTGGAAGTGGCGGCGGACGCGGAGCCAGCGCTGCCATCCCTTGCTGGAGCGCAGCTGCTCGATCGCCTCGGCCATCAGCTCGCGCTCGCTGGCGCGCTTCTCGGCTCGCTCCTCGTCGCTGAGCGCGTGGCGGTTCCTCGTTGCCATGTCTGCCTCCTTGCTCGGCCCGCCCCGCTGGCGGGCGATCCCCGACCCGACGCGCGGCGAAGCCGTGCCAGCATCGGGAGGGGTCGCCTGCCAGCGGGTGCTCTGCCGCTAAGGGCGCTCGGCCGGTGGATCGGCGGCCTGGTCGTCGGCCGCGCGACCGCTGCCCCGCAACACGTCGAGCACGTCCTCTGCGCTGCGGACGACGTGGGCGTGATCGGCGAGCAAGTTGTTGGGACCGACCGAGAGCCGCGAGGTGGTCGGGCCGGGGACGGCGCCGCGCTCGTTGCCGAAGCGATGCGCGAAGTCCGCCGTGTCCAGCGCCCCGGATCGCTCGGCCGCCTCGACGACGATCGTGATGCCGGCGAGGCCCGCCATGATCCGGCTGCGGGCGGGGAACATCCAGCGCCAGGGCGCGGTGCCCGGCGCGAGCTCGGAAAGGACGAGGCCGCGCTCGGCGATCTGTCGCCAGAGCCCCCGATGGGCGGCGGGGTAGGCGATGTCGACGCCGCAGCCGAGCACGGCGATGGTCCGGCCACCTTCCAGCGCGCCGCGGTGGACGCAGGAGTCGATGCCGAAGGCGAGGCCGCTGATGACGGTGAGCCCGGCGGCGGCGAGGTCGCGTCCGAGAGCGCGGGCCACCTCGCGTCCGTAGGCCGACCCACGGCGAGCGCCGACGATCGTGGCTGCCTCGCTCCAGTCGAAGTCGACGAGAACCGCCGCGTCTCCGCGTGCGATCAACGCCGAGGGCGTGCCGGGAACCTCTCGCAGCGACTCCGGGTAGAAGCGGTCGTGGGGACAGGTGGCCCAACAGCCAGCGGCCTCCAGTTCCTCGGCGAAGCGCTGCTCGGGGATCGCCTCGATCCGAGCCAGCAGCGTCGATGCGACCCTGGGGGCGACGGCCTCCACCAGCGCCTCGTTGCGAAGGCGCAGCAGCTCGAACCCGGATGAGGCACTTGCGTGGGCGACTGTCCTCTCGATGTATGGGGCGGCGAGGCTCAGCAGCCACGACCGGCGAAGGCACGTAGGGCAAGCGCGCGAGTGAGACATTTCTTCCTCCGTTTCGCGGTGCCCGCCCTCTCGCGGGCGGGCGATCCCCGACCCGACGCGCGGCGAAGCCGTGCCAGCATCGGGAGGGGTCGCACGGACGCGAGGGGCTACCGCCAGTGAGCGCTTGCGCCGTACCCGCCCAGCTCGTGATCGCGGACGCGAGCAGCGTCACCGTGCCGCTCAGCCATTTCGGCGCTCATCGCGCGAGCCGCTCGGCGACGATCCGCCCGTGGCGTCTTTCCCTCGCCGAGCAGGCGACCTATTTCCCTGCTTGCGTCCCGCGAGGTCTCGGGGTAGGCGAAGGTCTGACCCCTGGCGAGCGCGAGATCGCGCAGGTAGTTGATCTGTTTACGAGTGGGCGGGTTGCTCGGATGTGGCTGTGGATTGGTCATGGCCCAGCCAGAGCGGGCCGGGGGAGGTTCGGGCGCAGCCCGAGCCGGAGGAGGTCTGCTAGGCGTCCGGGCCGGGACCAATCCACAGCCCGACCGGAGAGCCGACCTGGGGAAGGGCCCAACCTGCGGACCCTTCCCCGGATGCGGCTAGTTGCTCCCCTTGCGGCGCTGGCGCCGCGGCCGCACCGATTTGATGTCGGCGGAGAGCAGCTTTTCCACCTCGGCGGAAGCGCGGAGGCCACCACGCACCCGCTTTGACTGGGGCAGCTCGTTCTCGTCGGCCAGCAGCGAAGCGATCATTGCGTCGCCGACCAGCTCCGTGACCTCGTTGACCGAGCTGGCGTCCATGACCCGCTTGACGAGGTAGGCCGTGGACTGCTCGGCGTCGGCGTAGCTGACCTTCTCTTTGGTCTTGCCGGTCGTCTTGAGCTGTTTGACCTCGACCTCCTGTAGCTGCGAGGTGACGAGCCGCAGACCCCGAGCCGCGAGAGTCGGGTTGTCGGTGATGAGCGCGATCGCCATCGCCTTGACCCTGGCGAGAGCGAACTGTTTGCGGCTGGCGCTGCCGCGGCGCTTGAGCAGGTTGCCGCCGACGCTCCCGTTCCAAATCCGCGCGGTCGCGGCTTTCTCCTGCCGCTCCTTGTAGGCGGCCTTCCGCTCCTCTTTCTTCTGCTCGGGAGTAAGCGGCTCGCGGCCCTGGGACTGAGCGCGCCACTCCTCCTCGCGCTTCTTGCGCTCGGCCTCCTCCTTCACGATCCG
>JBAVGD010000166.1:0-4563 GCA_049684635.1 Solirubrobacterales bacterium
GCGCAAGGCCGGAGGTCGCAAGCGGCCAGCCGAGCGGCAGCGCTTGCCCTCTGTCGCCGTGGGCCTCGCGGGCCTGCGCCCAGGTCTCGAGGAGGATTGCGATCGCCCCGAGCAGCAGGGCGGCGGCCATCACGTCGTCTTTCGCCGTGCCCGGCGCGCGCACGATCAGCGTGTTGCACTCGAGCAGGACCGCGGCGGCGATTACCGTTAGCGGCCCGCGGCCGTAAGGGCGGCCGATGCACCAGGCCGCGAGGAAGGCGAATGCCAGCCAGCCGAAGTTGATGAAGAGCGAGAGCGTGTCGCGACCGGTGAGCAGGATCCCTGTTGCGTGGAACAGCTCGGCGTTCTGCGGATAGAGCCAGTTCAGGTTGGTGAAGGCGGTCCCGGTGTAGTGCAGGGCGACAACCGAGTGGCTCTGCGCCATCGTTGCCGCGAAGGGCATGTAGGACCAGAGCGAGTCGAAGTTGGAGATCCCGTGGTCGAGGGCGGGCTTGACGAAGAGGCCCCAGTGGGCGAAGACGACGAAGACGACGGCGATCGCCACGTAGGTCATGCCGGACGGGGCGGGGGGCGGCGGAGGGGCCTCCGCGCCGTCCTCGCCCTCCGGCCGGGCGCCGATCGACCAGGCAACAATGGCAGCCGCAAGGAGCACGGCCTCGACGACGAGAGTAGCGGCGTAGAGGACGCCGAAGAGGCCGAGCAGCTCGCAAAGCCAGACCAGCAGGGCTACGGAGAGGACCAACTCAACCAGGCGGGCCGGGGCGCCGTTCCAGCTGGGGAGCAGGTGGCGGCGGAGACGGAAGGCGGCGAAGCCGACCGACAACGCAACGATGGCCAGCAGGATGGCGCTGAGAGCGTAGGAGCCGGGGCTAACCATCCCTCGCGTTCCGGTGCGTAGGCGGGATTGAGCCCTTGATTGGGCCTACCTTGCGCTCAATAGTGTGGATCGCTGACTTGATCGGATCTTCTTTGAACATCACCTAACGATCTCCCCTTAGGTCTGCGAGTTACGCGACGTCTCGGCCCTTATGGCCGAGCGCGGCCGCCGGTAAGCGCAACGAACGCATGCCACGCGGGCTTCGGCTTGAGGCGAGCCCCCCGGCGGAAGAAACCGACCGAGTCGCAGAAGCTGCAACTGCCCTGGATGTCCTTCCACGAGAACCAGTAGACGCCCTTGAGGTTGAGGCGGCCGCGGTTGGCGATCAGGTAGCGGTAGGAGTCGCGCAGCTCACGGACCTGGCCGCTGGTGCCTTGCTCGAAAGCCACTTTGTTGAAGTCGTTCTGCGAGCCCCAGCCCATCTCGGTGATGTAGAGGCCGGTGCCGGCGTCGTGGTTTTCGAGGACGACGGCTCGCATGCCTTCGGCCATTTCCGCCAGGGTTTCGGTGTCGACGGCGTAGGGATGCAGGGCGACCGCGTCGAAGTCCGCCTTGATACCGGGCACCGCGTAGAGCCGCTGGAGGAAGGTGGTTGCCGGCATTCCCCGCGAGCCCTGGGCGGACGGTTCACCGAAGAGGCCGGAAAGAAGGACCTGAGCGCGGGGATCGACGCTCTTGATCGCCTGGTGGCTAAGCTTGAGAAGGCGTGCGTAGCGGTTGGGCGAGACCGGCATCGCGAAGTAGAAGAAGTTGGCCTCGTTCCAGATCTGCCAGGTGCGGATGGGCGTCGGGGTAGGAATCGCGGGTTCGTAATTGACGCCTTCGTGGGCGTGTTCCTTCCAGAATTCGCCGCCTGGGCCATACCGCTTCACCGCCGCCTTGACGAATGCGTACCAGGCGGTGCGGGCCCGAGCGGTGTCGATTGGCAGCGTGGTGGGCTTGCGCGACAGCCAGCGCGGTGTTCCGTAGAGGAACGGAAGGACGCGCAGGTTCCCGCGCGCCGCCCTTTCGACGACTTCGTCGAACCCTGTCCAGTTGTAGCCGCCACTTGCGGTTGGCTGCACCGTCGCCCATGACAGAGGCCAGCGCACGCTGCCAATCCGCCCGGCGTTCATGTATTCGACATCCGTGGTGGTGAGGGCCGTCTGCGGCGCGATGCCGAAGAACTGCGGTGGCGGATCCGGCAGAGCGCTGCTGGTGGCCGCCGGCAGGGCCAGCGCCAGGGCAAAAAGCAAAGTGGCGGTCAATCGTCGTTTCATCGGCTTGAGAAAGGTAGCGGGCGGGTCACCTTGGAACACATGGTCTGCCAACTTGACGCGCCGGACCTTCAGTAGACGCCGCCGAGCTTGCGATGGTCCCAGGTGGCGGTGCGGATTGGCCGGAAGCGGATGGCGACCCGCTTGGGCGCCTGGGCTTCGAGCGCGGCCTTGGCGTCGCCCTCCACCGAGGAGATGCCCTCGGCGTAGCGGACGGTCAGCTCTTCCGCGAATCCGATCACGGTCTCGAAGTCGCGGTGGAGCTCGGCCTCCGCTTCGATCATCGCGCCACGCAGCTCTCCGTACTCGCGACCGGTCTCGACGAGAACGGTCGCGCGGGGGTCGCGTTCCAGGTTCCGGACCTTTTGGGATTTCGCGTAGGTCCAGATCCAAACCTCACCGGCCCGCGGCACGTACCAGAGCGGCATGGAATGGGGCCAGCCATGCGGGCCGATGCTGGAGACGACCGCAATCCGCTCGTCTTCGAGCAACTCCAGCAGCTCCTCGTCGGAGAGCTTGATCTGGTCGCGGCGGCTCATGTCGGCGGGGGACTTTACGGGCTGCCTCGGCAGAGGCATGGCCTGCAGGAAAACCGCTACAACCGTTGACGATCCCGGCTCCGGCCGGGATCGGCGCACGGCTCAGGCCCCCTGGCTGCGCGATCGCCATCGCTGCCCCCATCATCAGCGGGTATCGGCATGCCATCGAGCTGGTACTGCTGGGAGGCTGGGGGCTGACCATGGCCATGGTAAAACGGCGCCGGCAGGTGGCCGGGGCCGTGATGTAGGAGGGCGCGGAGAGGAACGCCCGAGACGGCCGCGTAATAGGCGCGGAACACTCGCACGACCTCCGGGTCCAGCTGGGTGCCGGCTTCGGCGCTGAGCAGGCGCAGTGCTTCACGGTGCGTTCTGGCGGGGTGGTACGGGCGGCGCGAGGTCACGGCATCGAAGGTGTCGGCCACCGCGATGATGCGGGCGCCGATGGGGATCTCGCTGCCTTGAAGATGGTCGGGATAGCCCTTCCCGTCGATCCGCTCGTGGTGGTGGCGAACGATGTCCGCGAGCTCCTCGTCGCCCAGCGCGGCCACCGTCTTCGCGCCCACTACGGGATGCTGCTTGATCAGGGCGAACTCCTCCTCGGTCAGGCTGCCCGGCTTGTTGAGCACCGAGTTTGGCGCGACGATCTTGCCCACATCGTGGATCGCCGCCGCGGCTCGAATCTTGGTCACCTGTTCGCGCGGCAGGCCCATTCGCTTGGCGATCGCGGTGGCGTGGCGGGCAACACGTCCCGAATGGCCGTATGTGTCGGCATCCCGCACCTCCAGCGCTGACACCACCTCGCGGAGCAGGTGCTCGCGCTGCTGGAGCGTGAGGATCACGAGCGGTTCCGTGCCTGAGCCGTTGAGGGTCTCCGTGAGGGAAACAGCGCTCGGAAGTGGGAGCTCGGTACGGCGCCGGCGCAGCCAACCCCAGATCATCAGCTCACCGACGACGGTGTCGCCGCCCCGGTGCCGCGCCGCCCAGAAGGCCGCTGTCGCGCGGGAAGCGATCAGCCAGGAACTTGCTCCCACCGCGATGAGGGGAAGGATGGATGTGAGGATGCCCGACATCCAGAGCGCCGAATCCGCAAACACCGGCGCACCGACCACCGCGAGCGTGGCAAGCACGACCGCCGGATACCGCAGCGGGGCCGCTGTCGGCTCAGGACCCATGTTCATAGTGCATCGCCGTACCCGTGTGTTTGTCAACCCGGAACAGGCGTTCGTTGAACATCCGCTGAGGCGCAATGGCCGGAATTTCCGAACGTCGGCCGGGTCCTCGCCGCGTCTCGTCGATTGGGCTGCCGCTCAGGGCGCTCAGGGGTGGATCCGAAGCGTCATCGCCCGTGTTACGTGACCTCCTGGGATCGCGACCGTCAGCTGTGCACGCAACGTCGAGCGACCGGCGGTGAGCAGGCGGCCACGCGTGCTGAGGGCAACCCGGAAGGCGTGCGACTGTTCGCCGGTGAGGGTGAAGCCGCGCCGGGCTATCGCCACCGTGATGACCCTCGTCTTCGGGCCGCGCCGCCCCCGCCTGGCAACTCTCACCCTGACCCGGGCGCGCAGCAGAATCTGGCCAGGGCACGCCGTCCCTGCCGGCCATTCGCACCGGACCCTCAGCCGGATCCCGTTTCGGATCGATTTGAGGTGCCTGAGAGCGATCGCGACAGGCACGTCGATGGTGCGGCAGCCAAGCAAAGTTTCCGATTCGGGGTTGATACCGACGGCGTACAGGCAGACGGGCTGGCTCCCGCTCTTCAGCGTCGCAAAGGTCGTATCGAAGCCGTGGTTGGCGCCGGCTGAGGTGTGAGCAGCAGCCACGTCGGGTCGCGCCAGCGTGGCCACGGGACCGAGTTCATACAGGGCTGCTTCCTGTTCCCCCGCTTTGCCAC
>JBAVGD010000167.1:0-4709 GCA_049684635.1 Solirubrobacterales bacterium
GACGTAGACCTCGATGGTGGCCGCCACGACGAGGGTTGGGACGGCGAGCGCAACGGTGATGAACGTGGCTGCCAGGAGCCGGTTCCACTCGCCGCGGCGACTGGCCAGCAGCCACGCCGCCAGGGGCAGGAAGAGCGCCGTCAGCTCCGGGATCGCATGCGGGAGGACGCTGAAGATCAGGGCCAAACGGGAGATGTGGAGCTGGAAGGCGATGGTGCTGCCCTGAAAGCCCAGGTACAGCGCCTGCGTACTGAGGGAGAAGAGGGTGACGGCCGCGACGAAGAGAATCGCGAACTCCCCGGCCTTGACGTGAATCCAGCGGGAGAGGCCGGTCCGTTGCGCGGCCGCGATTGGCATCGAGGCACCGGCGATGAAGCCTGCGACGCAGGCGGTTGCGTGCAGCGCCAGGACGAGTGAGTTGCGCCAGAGGATCGGCAGCAGATCGGCGGGACCGGCGGGTTCGTTGAGGCCCGGCATATGGATCGGAGTGATGTCGGGCGTGAGGAGCCCGGCTACGAACCACACGGCCGCAAGCAGCGTCAGGGCGATCGCGAGGCTCAGCGCGAGCCAACCACGGAGAGCCGCCCACGGACGCTCGTTCCAGGTCTCGAACGCGGTCCGGGTGTCCCGCATGCCATGGGAGAAGACATGCTCGTTGGCAGTACTCATCGCTGGATCATCGGCAGACCGAGACGACGATTTGAGCGCGGCGGGACGCACCGGTGCCAAAGCGTCTATGCGACCGACGGGCCGCTCGCTGGGATCGACGCCAAAACAGGCGGGCCCAGAGTTGCCACAAGGCGACCCCAACGAGTGATGTGGACTTCCTCACCCGCCTCCGCACGACGGACATACTGAGCAAGCTTGGCGTAGAACTCGTCCATGCCGACGACGCTTTTGAGTCCGGGAAAGAGAGCGGTGTCCGGGAAGCTTGCACTGACCTCAGCGCTGAGCGAAAAAGTGGAGCTAGTGGGACTCGAACCCACGACCTCCTGACTGCCAGTCAGGCGCTCTTCCAGCTGAGCTATAGCCCCTTGCATCTCGTAGTCGGCGGCCCAGTTTAACGACGCGCGTTGATTGTTCTTGGCCGGGTCAAGCCGCAGCTGGATAGTGCCTCGACCCGCAAAGAGCTCAACCGGAAGTAAATAGAAGTAATTTAAATCTTCGCAATAAACGGCAACAACATCGATCTCAAATCCGTCATAGGTCGTCTTGACATATCCCCGAGTCGGTGAGTGGTAGCAGGAGCTGAGACGAACTGAAATAACGCCTGCCTTGTGCGCGCCCCACTTGCATTGCACCCGCAAGAGCTTCCCGGCGATTCCCACCACGAGGTCATACCGCTCATGCTCCGTAAGAGGCTTGAACACCGAAAGTCCAAGCCGCGCTGCCTCAGTGGCGATCGCCAGCTCCGCAATGTTTCCCTTGTGATTGGGATCTGACACAAACATATGTTCGACGACAAAACATCACAAGTCAATACCAAAAGCACAAATATTGAGGACAAAATAACGCCAACGAAGGCGACATCATGGGAGCTTTACCAGGATGTTGGCGCGCCGCGGCTCTGGCGGCGTCAGGCGGCCTGCTGCTCCGGGCCGCGATCCTCGTCGATGTCGAGGATGAGGCTGTCGCCCGAATTGCGACGCACCTGGAAATCCAGCGGCGAGCGCGCTTCGAGCTCGCGCAGGAGGTCGATCGGCTCGTCGAGACGTAGTGAGAGTGTCGCGCGCCCCTCGGAGAAGCGTTCGACCGAGATCTCCGAGGCGCCGAGCCGACCCATAGCGTCCTCGAAGCCGACCAGCTGGGAGAAATCAACAAGAGGCCCGATCTCAAGGCTGACCCGCCCCTCGAAAAGACCCTCGGAGTCGGCTTCTGGGGCATCTGGGCTCGATGTCGAACCGTTTGGCGACTCGGCGTGGGTGTCCAGCAAGTCCTGTGCTCTCCGGCTCACCTCGACGGCTTCGCGCAGCGCCTTCATACGGATCCGCGTCGCCTGTCCCCGGGCCTGAGCCTGGATCTCCTCGAGCCGACTCGCCATCGCCTCCAGCGAACGGATGCTGCGATCATGGCGCTCGTTGGCATCCCGCAAACGCTCGCTGAGGCCGCGAATGTCACGCTCGCGCTCGATCACCATCGCCGAGAGCGCTTCCAGCTCCAGCTCGGATCGCATCACGGCTTCGGCGGCGGCGTGCGAGCTTGCCTGTGCCTGGGTCGCGTCCTGCTCCAGCCCCCAGATGCGGGCATCACGGACGGTGATCGCCGCGTCAACTTCCTGGCGGCGGTAGCCGAGGAGCGACCTCTTGAAGCTACCCATGCGCGGCACCGTAAAGGTGCCTTCGGACGCCATCTTGTGACAGTTGCAGCTCAGAACGTGGTGCCTCGTGCCAGAGCTCCTCAAGCTGATAGCGCTGCCGCGCCTCCTCGGTAAATACGTGCAGTACGCAGTCGAGGTAGTCGAGGATGATCCAACCGGCGGCTCCGTCCCCCTCGACGCCACCTGGAAGCAAGCCCCAGTCCTGCTTGAGGCGCAACTTCGCCTCGTCGACGATCGCCCGTGCCTGCCGCTCGTTGCGAGCGGTGCAGATCGTCAGGAAATCGGTGTAGGAGACGAGCTTGCGCATGTCGAGGACCACGACGTCGGATGCGCCTTTGGCATCGGCAAGCTCGGCAAGCCGGCGGGCAAGGGCCTCGGAGGTCGGCTTGCTCATGCGTAGATCCCCTTCTCCTCGATGAAGCGGGCAACTGCCTCAGGCACCAGGTAGCGCAGGGGGCGGCCCGCGGCGGCCCGCTCCCTTACGACTGACGAGGAGACGCCGAACTCCGGCATCTCGAGCATCGTCGCCCGACCCTCGGCGCCGAGGCTGCGCAGCACCGCCCCCACATCCGGGTCAGACACACCCGCGCGCCGGGCCACCGCAAGCTGGGCGAGCTCGACGACTCGCTCCGGCTTGCGCCAGCTCTCCAGGCCGACGGCGGCGTCCGCCCCCATGACGAACACCAGATCGGCGTCGCCGCGTTCCTCCGCAAGCAGCTCCACGGTCTCGTATGTAAATGAAGGCCCGTCGCGCTCCACCTCGAGGGTGGAGACGGTGAAGCGCGGATCGTCGGCGGCGGCGAGCCGCGTCATGGCCAATCGCAGCTCCCGGCCCGGGTCGTCGACGATCCGCTTGTGCGGAGCCTCTCCCGTCGGCATCAGCACGACCTCGCTGAGATCGAGTTGCCAGAGTGCCTCCTGGGCAAGCGCCAGGTGGCCGAGGTGCGGCGGGTTGAACGCCGACCCGAGGATGCCGACACCGCCGGCGGGTGCGCTACTCACGCACCTGGCCGTCGCCGCGCACGACGTACTTGTAGGTGGTCAGCTCCCGCAGGCCGATCGGCCCGCGAGCGTGCAGCTTCTGGGTCGAGTTGCCGATCTCGGCCCCCATCCCGAACTCGAAGCCATCCGTGAAGCGCGTCGAGGCATTGGTGTAGACAACCGCCGCGTCGACCTGCTCGCTGAAACGGCGCGCCCCATCGTCCGAGCTCGTAACGATCGCCTCCGAGTGCCGCGTCCCATGGCGATTCACATGGTCGACCGCATCCTCGAGGGAGTCGACGACCGCCACCGCCATCTTGAGGTCGAGGTACTCGGTTTCCCAATCCTCCTCAGTTGCAGGAGAGATCTCAGCGTCCCCCGCATTTGCCCGCGAGCGCTCGTCGCCCACGAGCTCGACTCCGGCGGCACGAAGATCGGTGAGGATCCCGGGCAGGAACTCAGCGGCGATCGCCGCGTCAACCAGCAGCGTCTCCGCCGCGTTGCAGACGCCCGGCCGCTGGACCTTGGCGTTGAAGGCGATCCGCCGCGCCATCTCGAGGTCCGCCTCCGCATGGACGTAAACGTGGCAGTTGCCGGCTGCGGCATAGATCACCGGCACCGTGGCCACGCTCTTCAAGGCGTTCTTCAGGCCTTCGCCGCCCCGGGGTATGAGCAGATCGACCAGTCCGTCCTGGGTGGCGAGCTCGGCCAGGTCCTCGCGTCCGCCACCGGTGAGCAGCAGAGCTGCATCCTCTGGCAGGCCTGCGTCCCCCAGCCCCTCCCGGATGATCGCTGCCAGGGCGCCATTCGAGCGCTCCGCGTAATGAGAGCCACGCAGGACGATCGCGTTACCGCTCTTCAGCGTCAGCGCCGCGCAGTCGACTGTCACGTTCGGACGCGCCTCGTAGACGACCGCAACCACGCCAAGTGGCACTCTTACCTTGGTCAGGTCGAGTCCGCTGTCAAGGACCCTGTGTTCGAGCTCCTCCCCGATCGGATCGGGGAGCGCAGCGACAGCCCGCACGCCGTCCGCCATCGCGGCGATCCGCTTCCCGTCCAGCGTCAGGCGATCCCGCAGCGCATCGGTCAGTCCCGCGGCACGCTCGTCGGCCAGGTCGGCCGCATTCGCCGTCAGCACCTCGCCGGAATGCTCGCCCAAGAGCCGTGCAATCGCCTCCAAGGCCGCATTCTTGGACTCCGTCGATGCACTCCCGAGTTCCCGCGCCGCCTGCTTCGCCGCGGCACAGGTCTCGCCAACCGTCTGCGTCATCGTCGCCATTGCGACTAAGCCTAGCTGCCGAGAGGCGCCCTCTCTCAGGGACAACAGACTGGCTTAGCCCTGATCCGGCCCCTGAGCCAACCGAGCGCGCCGGCAAGAGGGCCGGGGTGTCCCTCCCGCGCAGCGGCGTCC
>JBAVGD010000168.1:0-1950 GCA_049684635.1 Solirubrobacterales bacterium
GTTGAGGCGCTGCTCGGCCATTTGCGTAGCTGCTGGCATTCTACTCACCAAGAGCCTTGCTTCCCAGCACCTGCCAACCCGGAGCGATGAAGCGTAGCCGCTCCTAAGTTCCCCGAAAGGATATCGCTGAGGGCTTTCCAGGCAGTTGCCGAAGAGGTGGCGGTGGCGCTCTGGGCGAAGTCGGTCTGGCGCTTAAGTTCCTTGCTTAGTTCTTCCTCGGCGGCTTGCTGTTCCTTGATCGCTTCGGTCAGTTTTTCGGTCGCTTCTTTCTGTTCCTGCGCGGCTTTTTCGGCGGCGGATTCTTCCCCGCTGCCTTCCGCCAACCCCGTCATGCTGCTTTCGGCGGAGGCCAGCCCTTCGCGGGCCTGTTCGCGGGCCGCGATCTTGGCGGCGCGCTGCTTCGGCGTCAACCGCTTGCTCTTCAATTCGCGGTCGATCTTGTTGATCCGGGCGCGCAGACGCGCCTCATTGCGCGTCAGCAGTTCCCGCTCGAACGCCTTGGCTGCTTCTTCGCCGGGCACGTCGCCAGCGGCTTCCGCAGCGCTCTGCGCCGCTTCGCCGATCCCCAGTTTGCCGCTGTAGGAGAGCCCGGGGGATTTCAGCAGGTGTTTCCACTGGCCGCTGAGGCCGGCAGCACTAGGAAGCAGCGGAGAGGCTCCCAGCGGCGGCAGGGAGACGATGTGGCCCTTGCTGAGGCCGAAGTGGGGCGTGAAGCTCGAGCCCGTCCCAGCGCCCCCCAGAGCCCCCAGCGCGCTCACAGTCCCCTTCGGCTGGCTGCGGTAGGCCCCGCTGTTGTAGGTGCTCCAGGCTCCGAGGCCCTGCCCGGCGAGAATCTTCGCCGCACCACGCGCGTTCACCAGCGGATCGAACAGGCTTCCGTAGTTGATCCCGAAGGCCGAAGCGGTGGAGGGGATGATCTGCCACAAGCCCTTGTCGCCCGCACCGCCCATGCTGTGGGGGTTGCCGCCAGACTCGGCCTCGGCGATCTGCGCCATCAGGCCCGGGTGCGGCATCCCAGCGTAGTGGGCGAGCGAGGCGAGCTGGTCGGCATTCAGGGTGCCGCTGCCGTGAACCCAGGAGGGGAGCTTGCCGCCCTTGGCGAAGTACATCGGTTCGTGACCCTTGCCGAAGCCGTGAGGGCCAGGGGAAATCAGATTATGCCTGTTTACTCCCCAGCCACCAGGGAGGATGCTCTGAAGCCAACTGTGAGTTGCGGTGCGGTGATATCCGCGCGCAGACCATGGAAGTTCGTCCCACACCTCGGCCCAGTTTTCGAGTACCCCGCGGTTGCTCTTGCTGAGTCCCTTGACACTCGCTGCATGCGCCAGTTCGGCCATGATGTGACGGCGTTCCGCCAATCCCCCGGTGCTGATCCTCCCGCCCTTGCGATAGGCAAGGTGGATGTGGTTGAGGTGCTCAGCCCACTTAGCTGCGCCCCAGTAGCTCGCTGGCACGCCCTTGCCGTACTTGATCGAGAGGTCGGGGTTGTGGATGCCCTCTGTGAGGCTGGCACCGAGGTGAGAGGCGACCCAGGCCGCCGCCTTGTACATGTAGCCCGTAGAGCCCGCAAGGTCGGCAGCGCGCCCGAGGCCGTGGAACCCGGGGTCGCCGGGGCGCAGGGTCGAGGTGATCGCCAGGCCCGGGAAGTGCTGGAGCACGTCGTTGACGATGCGCGAGATGCCGCCCTGTAGCTCAGGGTGGCCGGGGACACTTGCACCCGTGCCGGGAAGGGAGCCGGTGCCGCCACTGGTGAGTTGACCGAACTTCTTTTCCTGAAAGCCGCTCTTGATCCAGTTCGCGACTTGTCCGACCACCCAGCCGCCGAGGTTCCCCATCCAACTCGGCAAGTGCGGAGTGGGCAGAGCGCCGATGATCGCGGAGGCCCCCTTGCCAGCCAGTCCGCTCAAGCCGCTCGCGATGCTTGAGGCGGCGTGCTCGATGGTGCTGAGA
>JBAVGD010000169.1:0-2002 GCA_049684635.1 Solirubrobacterales bacterium
GCGCCACACCCACCGTCGTCATACCCGCGAAAGCGGGTATCCAGTACGCCGTGGCGTCTCGGATCGATCGCTGAAGCCCCGGCGATCGGGATAGGGGGGAGTCTCGCGACTCCGCCCCTCCCACACCACCGTACGTACGGGTCTCGTATACGGCGGTTCGGCAGATTAAGCAGGACGCGGGGGTGCAACGGAAGCCAGTCCAAGCGAGCCGAAGAAGGCGATTGGCAAAGCGATGGCGAGCGCGGGGCTGTTGCTGAGCCGCCAGGGGCCACGTGGGCTGCTAGCGGTCTTTGCCGCCAGCACCCGGCCGACGCCGCGGCGTCGCAGCTCGGCAAAGCGAGCGGGTCCATGCTTCCATTGCTTCCAGGCGATGGCGCGCAACCGCCGCCTGGTCCACTCATCAAGCGATCGCAACACCGACGGGGTCTGGCAGAAGCCGAAGTAACCACGCCAACCGACAAGGTAAGTGGACAACTCCTTGACGACCTGCGCGAGGCTCCGGCCGCACGTGCGCCGCGTCAGCTCGCGAACTCTCGCCTTGAAACGGACAATCGCCTGCGGCGCGATGCGCCGTCGTGGCGATTGTCCGTTCGTAAAGCTGAAGCCCAGGAACTTGCGGACGCTCGGTCTGGCAACCGCGCTCTTGGCTTTGTTGACCTTGAGCTTGAGGCGCCTTTCCAGAAACTTCTCGATGCCTGCCAACACCCGTTCGCCCGCCTTTTGACTGCGCACGTAGATGTTGCAGTCGTCAGCGTAGCGCACGAAGCGATGGCCGCGCGTCTCCAGTTCCTTGTCCAGCACGTCCAGCATCAGGTTCGACAACAGCGGCGAGAGCGGTCCGCCTTGCGGCGTGCCCTCTTCCGTCGGACTGACCAGCCCTCCCTCCAGCACACCCGCAGTCAAGAAGCCGCGGATCAGCTTCAGGAGGCGCTTGTCAGCAACCCGCTTGGCAACCAGCCCCATCAGGATGTCGTGGTTGACCCGGTCGAAGAACTTTTCCAGATCGATGTCCACGACGACGGCGTGCCCGGACGCGATATATGTCTGCGCCCGTTCCACCGCCTGATGCGCCGAGCGGCCCGGCCGGAAGCCGAAGCTCGTCTCGGAGAACGTCCGGTCCCAATCCACCTGCAGCACTTGCAGCACCGCCTGCTGGATGAAGCGGTCGAGCACCGTCGGGATGCCGAGCGGCCGCATGCCGCCCGACGCCTTCGGTATCTCGACACGCCGCACCGGCTGCGGTCTGTACGTGCCGTCAAGCAGCCGGGCTCGAATCGCGAGCCAGTGCTCTTTCAGGTAGGCCGGCAGGTCTTCGACGGTCATCCCGTCGATCCCCGCCGCACCCTTGTTGCGCTTCACGCGCGCCAACGCTTTCTTCAGGTTCTCACGTTCGACTATTGCTTCCATCGACGGTCCCGCGACCGCCGGGCGTTCGAGACAGGCTTCCGCCGCGCGCGCTTCGGTCTCTCCGGCGGCGGCGCTTGGGGCTTCACCCCTTGCGCCGGTGCCCGAGTTCAGTTTGCTCTGATCTTTCTGCCGCATGGATCGCACGAGATCGCCGCTCTACTGACCACTTCCACCGTTCAGGCCTTGGGCGGCACGCTACCGCCTACTATGCCCTCTGCTGACTTCCGCGCCGCGGTCAGGTCGCCTCACGACAACCTCAGTCCCGTTGCCGAGACACGGCGCAGACCTCCCGAGGTAACACCGACCGCCTTCACCGCACGCCCGCCGGATCTACCACCCCGGCCCTTGATGACCGTGGACTTCGCAATTAGTAGCTTGCTCGTCCGGCCGGGCAGGCCTCGTTATCCGTTGTTTGTCCATCGGGCCGCGGCTTTGCTCCACGCTTTCTTCAGACCCCGCCTCGCGACGACGCCCTTGCGCTTCGCTAATCCTTCGCCGCCATCAGGCTGGATAGAGGACTTTCACCTCCAAGCTGTCGTTCATACTCGGCACACTACTGGATCCCCCGCTTTCGCGGGGGATGACGGCGGTGGGC
>JBAVGD010000170.1:0-5941 GCA_049684635.1 Solirubrobacterales bacterium
TCGCAAGCTCGCCGGTGTTTGCCGCGCGCGGCTGGCTGACCGCTACACCGGTTCGCCGCGGCTGTGGCGGGAGGCGCAGCGCCGCCTCGAGGAGGAGTTGAGGACGATCCGCGCGCTCGGCCTCTCCGGCTTCTTCCTCCTGCACCGCGATCTACTGGAGCTGGCTCGCGAGGTGGCGCTGGAGGTGCGAGGGCCCGAGTCGGCACGGTCCGTTCTTCCCCCCGGCCGCGGCCGCGGCTCGAGCGTCAGCTCGATCGTCTGCTACCTGACCGGCCTCTCCCACGTCGATCCAGTCGAGGCGAACCTCTTCCCCGGGCGCTTCCTCAACGAGGAGGTGGCGACGATGCCTGACATCGACCTCGACTTTCCGCGCGACATCCGCGAGAAGCTGATCCCCCGCGTCCACGAGCGCTACGGGGCCGACCGCACCGCCCTGGTTGCCGCCTTCTCCACCTACCGGCCCCGCGGCGTGGTGCGCGACCTCGGCAAGGCGCTGGCGCTGCCGCCGGTGGAGATCGAGCGGGCGGCGGGGATGATGGGCCTCCACGAAGGGGTGGAGCAGATGGAGCGCGATGTCGTGGCGGCGATCGGAGCCGAACGCGCCGCTTCCCCTGGTTGGCGCGCTCTCCTCGCCCTCAGCCACGAGGCGCTGGGGCTCCCCCGCCATGCGTCCCAGCATCCCGGTGGCATGGTGATCTCGACCCGTTCGCTGATCGACGTCTGCCCGGTCGTGCCGGCGGCGATGGAGGGGCGGCAGATCGTTCAGTGGGACAAGGACTCCTGCGCCGACGCCGGCTTTCTCAAGATCGACCTGCTCGGGCTCGGGATGCTCTCCGCGGTCGAGCGCTGCGTCGAGGAAATCGCTCGGACGCGGAGGGAGCCGCTCGACCTCTCTCGCATCCCGCTTGACGATCCGGAGACCTTCGAATCGATCCGGGCGGCGGAGACGACCGGCGTCTTCCAGATCGAGAGCCGGGCGCAGATGCAGATGCTGCCGCGCACCCGGCCCCGCAACCTCGACGACCTCACCGTGCAGGTGGCGCTGGTCCGCCCCGGCCCGATTCAGGGCGGCGCCGTCCATCCCTACATCGAGCGGCGCAAACGGTTGCGCGAGGACCCCAGCTTCGAGATCCCCTACGAGCACCCGCTGCTGAAGCCGGTGCTGAAGGACACTCTCGGCACGATCGTCTACCAGGAGCAGGTGATCGAGGTGGCGATGGCGCTGGCCGGCTTCTCCTCCGCGGAGGCGGAGGGGCTGCGGCGAGCGATGAGCCGCAAGCGCTCCGAGGAGGCGCTGCGGGCTCATCACGAGCGCTTCATCGAGGGTGCCGTCGAGAAGGGAGTCGAGGTGGAGACGGCGGAGCGGATCTGGCGGCAGATCCAGGGGTTCTCGGGCTTCGGCTTCCCAAAGGCCCACTCGGCGGCCTTCGGCCTGCTCGCCTACCAGTCGGCCTGGCTGCGGATGCACTACGCGCCGGAGTTCCTCTGCGCGCTGCTGAACGAGCAGCCGATGGGCTTCTATCCCCCCGACGCGCTGGTCCACGAGGCGCAGCGCCGGGGCGTGCGGCTGGCTGGCCCCGACGTCAACCGCAGCCATGTCCTCTGCCACGTCGAAACCCCCCTCAACTCCCGCCGACGGGCCGAAAACGTGACATATAGACCCGTTTCCGTCCCGTCGACTGAGGTCGTCCGCCGACGGGCCGATTCCGTGATGTATAGAGACGTTTTCGGCCCATCGACCGAGGGCCCATCGGCAGCGGGGGAAGAGGAGGTAAGGGGTGGGCTGGTCGTGCGGATCGGGCTCGGTTACGTGAAGGGGGTTCGCGAGGAGGAGATGAAGAGCCTGGTGGAGGAGCGTGAGCGCGGCGGTCGCTACCGGGGAATCGCTGACCTCGCTTCTCGTTCGGGCGCGCGGCGCGACAGCTTGGAGCGGCTCGCCTGGGCCGGCGCGATGGACGAGCTGGTCCTGGCTGGGACGCCGGGCACGTCGATCCCCATCCCGCACGCTTCCCCCACCGCGGCAGCCAGCGCTCGCGGGGGAAGGCGGGAGGCGCTCTGGGAGACCGGTGTCTCGGGGACCGGTGTGCGGCATGCCGCCGGCACGCAGATGTCCCTACCGCTGGAGACACCCGGCACGCCGGAGCTGGAGCCGCTGGGAAGCTGGGGAGAGGCGATCACCGATTACCGCTCGATCGGGATGACGCTGGGCGAGCATCCGATGGCGCTGATGCGTGCCGGTCTCGACGCGAAGCTCGCCCGCAGCACCGATCTCGAGCGGATGAAGCACGGCCGGATCGTGGAGGTCGGCGGGATGGTCGTTGCCCGCCAGCGCCCCGAGACCGCCCGCGGGATCGTCTTCATGCTGCTCGAAGACGAGCGCGGCACGATCAACCTGATCGTCCCGCCGCCCGTCTATGAGCGCTTCCGCGCGCTGGTCCGCACCGCACCCCTCGTTCGCGCCAAGGGAAAGCTGGAGCACCGCGAAGGAACCATCAACATCCTCGTCTCCGAGCTCGCCGCCCTCGAACGCACCGAGCAAACGCCCCACTGCTCAGAGGAGATGGCCCCGAGAAGAGACGCTCACCGGCGGCAGCCGTCGAGGGATCGCCGCCGCGTCCGCGAGCACGCGATCGCCGAGCTCCGCGCCGTTGCACCCTCGCCCAACAGCTTCGGTAGTCGATAACTCCGCGCCGGTCGTTCATCTCGGTCCCCGCTCGCGCCGCTCGGGATACTGGTTTCATGCGAGACAGTCTCCGCTGGTCGGACTTGGCGTCCCAGCAGATCCCGGCCACGCTTTCCTGGGACCCATCCTTCCTCACCTCGCTGAGCGGCGCGGACGTGCTCGATCTCGGCTGCGGTCCGAGGCCATCGTTCGAGGGGCTCGAGCACTTCTCTGGGCGCCGGGTCGGCGTCGATAGCAATCTCGCTGCCCTCCAGGCGGCTCGAGATGCGGTTCCAGACGCCTCATTTATCCAAGGTGACGCGACTTCCCTGCCATTTCCCGACGCCGGCTTCGACCTTGTTCTCTGCAAGGCGCTCCTCACCGCCCTCGTCTACGACGAGACGTGCGAGCGGGCATTGGGGGAGGCAGCCCGAGTTCTGCGACCCGCCGGTGTCCTTCTCGTCGCCGACTTCCTCCTGAACGAGACCGACGCCTACTTCACCGATCGGTATCGCGGCGGCAAGAGCATCGGTTTGCCGGCCGGAGCATTTGAGGTGAAGGACGGCGATGGCGAGGTGCTCTACATTGCCCGGCACTTCGCGCCTGGTTGGATCGGAGAGTGGGCCGGGCGCACACCCGCCTTCAAGCTCGAGTCCTACGAGGAGCGGCCGGTTACCACTCGCAGCGGCAGGTCGACCCACGGCTTCATCGCCTCCCTGCGGCGCACCGGTGGGGAACCCAGCCCTGGTTCTTAGATCGGCAGGCTGGCCGATTCGAGAATGCCGAGGAGCTCGGTGACCCGGCACACCAGCAGCGTCTCCTCGTCGATCTCCACCCAAACGCCCGCGGAGGCCGGGAAGACGACGTGATCGCCACGCTGCACGGGCATCTCGACACCGGCCTGCCCCCACCAGTCGAGACCCGGGCCGGTTGCAAGCACGATGCCCCGCTCAACAACGAAGGCTCTGACACTCAGCCCCGGCGGTCCCCAGCGCTCGTGCTGTGAGAGGGGGTGGCGAGGTGGCGGAGAAGCCAGTCGCACGCCAGTTCGGAGACGCGCTCGAGGGCACCCCGCTCTTCGAAGAGGTGGGTTGCCCCTGGAATCACCTCGACCTCGCGCGGGCATCGCAGGAGCCGCGCCGCCTGCTCATTCAGATCCAGGACCTGCCGGTCGTCTCCGCCGACGATGAGCAGGGTGGGAGAGACGACGTTAGCCAGGCTCGCCCCGGCCAGATCGGGCCGTCCGCCGCGCGAGACTACGGCGGCAACCAAGTCACCCAGCTCGCCGGCGGCGCAGAGGGCCGCGGCCGCTCCCGTCGAGGCGCCGAAGTAGCCCAACGAAAGGGCGGCCAGCTCCGGCTCGTCAACCACCCAGCGGGTAACGGCGACAAGCCGTTCGGCGAGGAGCCGGATGTCGAAGACGTTGCCGCGATCAAGCTCCTCTTCGGGGCTGAGAAGGTCGAAGAGCAGAGTCGCCAAGCCGGCGTCGTTGAGCGATTTCGCGACCTGCCTGTTACGCGGGCTGAGCCTGCTCGAGCCGCTTCCGTGGGCGAAGATCACGAGCCCTTTGGCCGGTGCCGGAATCCGCAGGTCGCCGGCCACTCGTATTCCGGTCGCGACATCGATTTCAACAGCCCGTTCCGCGACGGGCCGAGCGCCGGGACTGTCCTGTGCCTGGCGGGCATGCGCCTCTTCGAGCAGCTCGACCACCTCGTCGTCGCCGAGCTGCTCGAAGTTGGCGTAGAACTGCCCGATGCCGAAGAAGCCCTCGGGCTGCTCCAGGCAAACGACTTCGTCGAAGTCGTCGCCGAGACGTCCCTCGGTCCCCGGCGGACCCACCGGCACCGCGAGCACCACATGGGACGCCCCGCGCGCCTTCAACGCTCGCGCGGCCGCGATCGCGGTCCCACCGGTGGCAATCCCGTCATCCACGAGGATTACTGCGCGCCCCTCCACAGAGGCCGGCTCTCGATCGCCACGGTAGAGGCGCCGCCGCCGCTCCAGCTCCGCCGATTCGCGGGCAATGACTGCCTCGAGGTCCTCGCCGCTGAGGCCGCTCAGCCTGGCGTCCGCTTTGCGGATCAGGTGGATGCCGCCCTCGGCGATCGCCCCAATTCCATACTCGGGATTAAAGGGTGATCCCAGCTTGCGGACCAGCAGGATGTCGAGTGGCGCACCCAGCGCCCGGGCAACCTCATCACCGACCGGTACTCCGCCGCGAGGCAGCGCGACTATCACCGGATCCTGGCGCCGGAAGCGCTCCAATGCAACGCCGAGCCGGCGGCCCGCGTCCTGGCGATCGCTGAAGAGCGCGAGGCGTTGTACCACTACGCCCCACGGTAGACCGTTGGCGCGCCTGGGGTCTGCCGCTCGCGCCGCCGCGCCACCCTGAACGCCCTCAGCTGTGCGTGTGCCCGTGACCCCGCACGGTTCGCCAGGAATCCACGGTGATCTTCAGGATCACGCCGGTAATCGCAAGCCCGATCAGGGGGTCGGCGGCCGGGATGCCGATGGCAACGCCGGTGGCGCTGGCGATGACCGCCAGGCTGACGTAGGCATCGGCCCGAGCGTGGTTGCCGTCGGCGATCAGCGCCGGGCTGTCAAGCCGAGTGCCGGCGCGGCTTCGGATCACGGCTGCCACCCAGTTGCCGCCGAAGCCGAGCATCCCAGCCACCCCAAGAGCGAACAGGTGAGTCGGTGTGTGCGGATGGATCAGCCGCAGCACCGCCTCGGTACCTGCCACGCAGGCCGAGACGAAAATCGCCGCGACCACGAACAGGCCGGCAATTCGCTCAGCGCGCCACGAGCGAAGCACGAAGGCAACGCCGAGTGGGATGGCGGTGCTCGCGTCTCCGAAGTTGTGGATCAGATCGGCCAGCAGGGCAACGCTGCCGCTGAACACGAAGATGAGCAGCTGAACACCGGCCGTAAGTCCCAGCACAGCCAGGGACAGCCCAACCGCCACCAGCCCTTCGCGCGATCGTTTGATGCTCTCGTCGACAAGACCGTGCGAGTGCCCGTGACCCTCGTGCCGATGACCACCGCCCTGCGTGGTTGCCGCCGGCTCGTGCGTGTGGGGCCCGGCGTGGGGATGCTTGTGCACAAGCCGATCGCCGTGGCGGTGGAGTTCTCCGCCCAACGACTCGTAGCTGATCACCCGTCCCGCCATTTCGAGATCAGGCTAGACCTTCTCGCTGAGTTCAGGCTGCCTCCCCGCGCGTGTGGCGTACAACACTCGTTTAGCGGTGACCCCGTCGATGTGGCCCCTGATAGGTAGGG
>JBAVGD010000171.1:0-4841 GCA_049684635.1 Solirubrobacterales bacterium
CCTCCTGCGCGCCTACGTCGGCGGCAAGCTCGTCGCCGAAGCCACCGACCCCGGCGCCGGGGAACTGACCGGCCGCGCCTCCGGCGTGGCGATCGGCTCGGCGCAGAGCTCCTCCGGCGCGATCGCCAGCGTCGACGACGTGGCGGTCCGCGTTCCCAGCCCGTTCTGAGCTCTCAGTTAACCTCGAAACCAGGATGATCGCGAATCGAGACTGGCTGAAGTCGCTCCCGGGCGCCGACCTGGTGGCGATCGTCACCGCCCACCCCCAGCTCGACTACGCCGAGGTCGTCTCCACGGCTGCCCTGGTCGTCGACTTCCGCGGCGTGACCCGCGGGATCGAGGCGGCGAACCTGGTGCGGCTGTAGCGCCTCGGCTCAGAACGGGCTGGGGACGCGAACCCCCACGTCGTCGACGCTGGCGATCGCGCCGGAGGAGCTCTGCGCCGAGCCGATCGCCACGCCGGACGCGCGGCCGCCCAGTTCTCCGGCGCCGGGGTCGGTGACTTCGGCGACGAGCTGGCCGCCGACGTAGGCGCGCAGGAGGCACTGGCCCTTTTCGGGACCGCTGCTGACGTTGACGGCGCTGAGGCGGAGCTGGTTCGCCTTGTCGATCCCCTTCACCGCGCCCACTTCCCTTTCGATCGCCAGGTACTTGACGCTCCCGCCCGCGAGGTACTCGCGCAGCTGCGTCTTCTGCTGGATCGGGTAGACGGCGAACTGGTAGCGCGCTCCTCCCCCGGCCCGCAGCACCAGGCCGAGGAACATCTTGCGCTGCAGGCTCTTCGGCGTGCCGCTGAGCAGCCGCTCGGTTGCGGCGACCTCGAGGTCGCGCCCGAGGACCGGGGTGCGGTAGGAGCATTCGCTCGTGCGCTTGCCGAAGACGATCCGCACGGAGTGCTGCGAACCCCCGCGGGTGCAGCTGGGGCCGGAGAGCTTGACCAGCTGGCTGCGCTGGGACGTCGTCTCCAGGCTGTTGCGATAGACGCCGACCATCGCCCCCGCCGCGGCGGCGACGAGCACGAGCGCGCTGGCGAAAACGGCGAGGGGAACGGCTGTGGCGCGGACCTTCATCGCTCGCAGCCTAAACACAGGCCAGGGGGAAAGATGCGCCCAGCGGGCTCTGAACGGAGGATTTCGGAGCAACCCAAATATCATTGACAACGATGAGCGAGCACCGGCTGCCCGAGCGCGACCGTCCCTGGGTGATGCGCACCTATGCGGGGCACTCCGACGCGCGGCGCTCCAACGAGCTCTACCGGCGCAACCTGGAAAAGGGCCAAACCGGCCTCTCGGTCGCCTTCGACCTCCCCACCCAGACCGGCTATGACCCCGACCACGTGCTCGCCCGGGGCGAGGTCGGCAAGGTCGGCGTCTCGATCGCCCACAAGGGCGACATGCATCAGCTGCTTGACGGCATCCCGCTTGACGAGATGAACACGTCGATGACCATCAACGCGACCGCCGCCTGGCTGCTCGGCCTCTATGTCACCGTCGCCGAGGAGAACGGGGTCGAGCGCTCCCAGCTGAAGGGCACGACCCAGAACGACATCATCAAGGAGTACCTCTCGCGCGGCACCTATGCCTTCCCGCCGGAGCCCTCGATGCGGCTGATCGCCGACATGGTCGCCTTCACGGTCAGCGAGGTGCCGAGCTGGAACCCGACCAACATCTGCAGCTACCACCTGCAGGAGGCCGGAGCAACCCCCGTGCAGGAGATCGCCTATGCGCTGTCGACCGGGATCGCCGTTCTCGACGAGGTAAAAGCGCGCGGGCAGGTGGCCGGGGAGGACTTCCCCAAGGTCTTTGGCCGTATCTCCTTCTTCGTCAATGCCGGCATCCGCCTGATCGAGGAGGTCGCGAAGCTGCGGGCAATGGGCCGCATCTGGAACGAGATCGGCCGCGAGCGCTACGGCGTCAGCGACGAGAAGATGCTCCGCTTCCGCTACGGCGTGCAGGTCAACAGCCTCGGCCTCACGGAGGCCCAACCGGAGAACAACATCCAGCGCATCGTGGTGGAGGCGCTCGCCGTAACGCTCAGCCGGGACGCGCGGGCCCGCGCGATCCAGCTGCCCGCCTGGAACGAGGCGATGGGACTTCCCCGCCCGTGGGATCAGCAGTGGAGCCTGCGCATCCAGCAGGTGCTGGCAAACGAGACCGACCTGCTCGAGTACCCCGACATCTTCGAGGGATCGAAGGTGATGGACGGGCTGGTCGAGGAGCTGATCGCGGGCGCCCGCGCAGAGATGCGGATTGTCGAGGAGCAAGGCGGCGCCGTCGCCGCCGTCCCCTACATGAAGGCTCGCTTGGTCGAGTCGCACCGGGACCGGGTGGCGCGGATCGAGAGCGGCGAGCAGAAGGTGATCGGCCAGAACTGCTTCACCGAGACCGAGGACTCGCCGCTGACCGCCGGTGCCGATGGCGGAATCCTCACCCCCGATCCCGAGGTCGAGCGGGAACGGGTCGAGGAACTCGCACGCTGGAAGGCTGAGCGCGACGAGGACGCGGTGCGCACCGCCCTCGACGACTTGGCCCAGGTGGCTGCCGACGACAACCGGAACATCATGCCGGCGACGATCGCCGCCGCCAAGGCCGGTGCGACCACCGGCGAGTGGACCGGAGTCCTGCGCGATGCCTTTGGCGCTTACCGCGCCCCGACGGGGGTCGACGGAGCCGCCCCCCCGGCCGATCGAATGCGGCTGACGGAGATCCGCCGTCACGTCAATGAGGTCTCCGATCGGATCGGCCACCGCATCAAGATCCTCGTTGGCAAGCCCGGTCTGGACGGGCACTCCAACGGCGCCGAGCAGGTCGCCCTGCGGGCCCGCGACGCCGGCATGGAGGTGATCTACCAGGGAATTCGCCTGACACCGGAGGAGATCGCGGAGTCCGCTTTGCAGGAGGACGTCGATGCGGTCGGCCTCTCGATCCTCTCGGGCTCCCATCTGGAGCTGATCCCCGAGGTGGTCCGCCTCCTGCGAGAGGAGGGCGTCGACGTTCCCGTCGTCGTCGGAGGAATCATTCCCGCCGCCGACGCGGAGCGCTTGCGCGCTGCGGGTGTGGCCGGTGTCTACACCCCGAAGGACTTCGACATCAACCGGATCATGGACGAGATCGTCGACCTGGTTGGCCAGCGCGCCGGCAGCACCGCCCCGGCTTGATCGCTCGCCGGGCAACTTGAGTAGCGTCAAGCGCCCGTTGAGCGGGCGCGCGACAATATGGACATGAGCGAGCTGAACGGGGATCGGTCCGCCTGGCTGCGCTGCTACCGCTGCTGGTCCCAGAACCTCGAGATTCAGATCCAGTACGAAGCGATCCGCCGCATCGACCCGGACACCGGCATGCCGTCGGAAGGCCTGGACGAGCTGCAGCAGGCGGTGGTCCAATGCCTGAACTGCATGCACGATCAGCCGCACTTGACGTTCCAAGACGACCAGGTCGTGCCAATCGAGGATCGCTGGGAAAGGATGGTTGCCGGCACGCCATGGGTTGCCTCATGCACGGTCACGGTCGACCAGGATCGGGTTGAGAGCTGCGCCGGCCCGGACGCGGCCGAGCTCCTAACCTACGGCGCCTTCGGCGAGGCCGGCGTTCGGGAGTTCTTCACTCACGTTCGCTTCCACAAGCACGACGACGAGCGAATCGTCGTCCACATGCTTGTCGAGCTCTACGCCCGCTCAGCCGAGGAGGCCACCGAGGTCCTCGAAACAGCCGCCCACGGGCTCCTCGAGATCACCTCGCTGGCGGAGGAGTCCCGCCCCCCGGCCCACGCCTCCGACGAGGCCCACTAGCCCCAAGTCCCCCGCCCGCAACACGGTTTGCATGTACCGCATCGAAACCGTGTTTCGGGCGCTTGAGGGCGAGTGGACGGTTGGGGCGGGCACTCAGCCCTGGAGTGAGCGGCGGACGTTGCCGAGGAACAGGTCGGGGTCGCGAATGAGCATCCGAATCGTCGCTCGGTGCACGACGTAACCGGCCGCCATCAGCACCGCCGTGCGCTCGTGGTCGCTCTCGAAGCTGGGGCGGTCCGCGTGGTAGGTGTAGCCATCGGTTTCGACGACCACTCGCTTGCCGACCCAGAGGAAGTCCACCAGGTGGCCCTCGACAAAAACGTTCACCTCTGGGCGTGGCAAGCCCGCGTCCCGACAGAGGGCCAGGAAGTCCACCTCCAGCGGCGACTTGGTGTCGACGGCGCGTGGGTCGACCCGCTGCGCCACCCGGCGCAGGCGGGCGACGCTGGGTCGCCCCGTCCGCTCGTCGAGGATCCGTTCCAACTGCGGCCACCGCAATCGACCGCTCCGATCGGCGGCGACCAGCAGCCGCTCCAGCTGTTTGCCGTCCAGGCGCCCTGACATGTCGAACAGCGTTTGCTCTAGCGAGGTGACCGGTATCCCGGCCTCGGTTGTGACGTCAGCGGCCGACAGCAGGCGGCTTTGGTGCACCCGGACTCCCCGGCCCCTTCCCCCTCCCGACCTCCGCGTCACCTCGATCGGACCGCGCGATCGGCGCAGCCCCCACAGGTCGGCAGCGCTGCCATGCGAGAGCACCGCCCCTTGGCCGGAGGCGAGGACCGCGGCCATCCATGCCCCCTTCCGGCCGATCCGGCTGTGGCCGACCGCAAAGACGCCACGATGCACGGGGATCAGCCTCCCGCTGCGGCGTCGCTCCTGAACCAGCCCCGCACCCAAGCCGATCTCAAGCAACTGCCGCCGTGCGACAACGCCATGCTGCTCCTCAGCCAGCTCGCGAATTAGCCGTGTGGCCTCATCGCCTGTCTTGGTGGCGGCAGCCTCTGGCGCCACGCTCACGTGTATCCACCCTCAACTCTGTCCTCCCGCCGGCGCC
>JBAVGD010000172.1:0-3966 GCA_049684635.1 Solirubrobacterales bacterium
GATGAAGAGCCCGTCGCACATCTCCAGCGCCGCCTTGGTCAGGTACTCGTGGGCGCGGTGGATCGGGTTGCGGGTCTGGAAGGCGACGATCCGCTTCCAGCCGCGCTCCGCAAAGGCCTTGCGCGACTCCTCGGCGGTGAAGTAGCGGCTCATGAAGGCGTCCTCGTGGCCGGGCAGAGCATCAACCTCGATCGGCCCGGCGATGCAGCGGTTGCCCTCCTCGTAGATTGCCGCGACGCCCGGGTGGGCCTCGTCGGTCGTGCCGTAGACCTGCTCGGCCTCGCGCTGCGTGTCGCGCTCGAAGATCTCCTCGACGGTCAGGCGGCCAAGGTGCTTGCCTTCGTCGCTGGACAGCTCGACCACGTCGCCGACGACGCAGTCCAGGTCGCTCGCAAGGGTGATCGGGATCGGCCAGTACTCGCCATCCACGGTGCGCATCTCCGCGCAGACACGCTCCCAATCGGCGGAACCCTGAAAGCCGTTCAGCGGCGCGAAGCCCCCGTTGGCGATCATCTCGAAGTCCGCCGTGTGGCGCTCGGAAAGGGTCAGGGACAGCTCAGCCATCGTGTTGCTCATCGCGAAATCTCACCAATCGGTTTGGGGAAGGGACGGATTCAGGTCTGCCGCAGCGCGGTTAGTTGATCCCGCACTCGGTCTTTGACGAGCCCACCCAACGCCCTTCGCGTGGCGAGCCGCCTGGCTCAACCGGCTTCGTGCAGTGGGTGCAGCCGATCGACGGATAGCCGCGATCGTGCAACGGGTTGTACGGAAGGTGGTGCTCACGGATGTAGTTCCAGACATCGCGCTCGGTCCAGTCGGCAAGCGGGTTCAGCTTCCAGAGGTCGAACCGCTTGTCCCAGGCGAACTTCGGGGTGTGCGAGCGCCTGTTGGAGTCCTCGCGCCGGACGCCGGCGACCCAGCAGTCTACGGAAGAAAGCGCTCTCCGCATCGGCTCGACCTTGCGCAGCTCGCAGCAGGCATCGGGGTTGCTCTTCCAGAGCTCGTCGCCGTGCTGGGCGGCCTGCTCCTCGAGGGTGAGGTTGTGGAAGCGGTCGAACTCGATGCCAAGATGCTCGGCGAGGCGGTCACGGGTTTCATACGTCTCCTCGAAGAGAACGTCCGTATCGAGATAGAAGAAGCGAGCCTCGGAATTGATCCGGGTCGCCAGGTGAGCGGTTACCGAGCTGGTTTTCTGAAACGAGCAGGCGATGTAGTGGTTCTGGCCGAAGGTGTCGAACATCCACTCGAGCGCCTCGTGGGCCGAACGGCCCTCGAGATCGGCGGCAATCGCCTCGGCATCGATGTCAGTCACCGTGGTCACAGAACCGGGAAGTGTCGCAGGCAAAGGCTTCATCGTCCGAATCGAGGGCGCTAAATCGCGCACTCCCCCTCGCCGCGCTCGACTTTGTAGGGGCTGGAACGGTTCCAATCGATGAATTGCTGCATGGTCTCGAGACTGAACTCGGCAGGAAGCGTCAGATCCTTGATCTCCTCTTCGAAGCGTCCAGCGCCAATCCGCTCGACGAAGGCATTGAACTCCTCCACCTCACCGGAACGCTCGGCCTCATACAGGCGCACCCAGCGCTCGACGGCCTCGGGGACGCGCTTGGCCGGCAGCCGCGATTTCAGCCGCGTTCCGAAGACCACCTCGCCGCCCTCGAAGTTGCCGCCAATGTGGGGGATGTAGGCGGGCATCTGCCGCTCGCCAACCTTCAGCGAGGCGCCGTAGAAGCCGATGTTGGCGATGTGGTGCTGGCTGCAGCCGTTTGGGCAGCCGCTCATCTTGATGTGGATGCGCCTCGTGAGCCTGTCTGAAATCTCCATCTCTTCGAGCCGGTCTTTGATCGCCCGGTTGAGGCCCATCGAGCTGGTGATGCCGAGTTTGCAGCTATCGGTGCCGGGGCAGCTGACCACGTCCGTGATCTCACGAGCGCCGGCCTCACCCAGCCCCAGCCCCACGAGCCGCTGCCACACCTCGTAGAGCGACTCGTCGCGCACCCAACGCAGGACGAAGTTCTGCTGCACGGTGCTGCGCGCGTAGCCGCCGGTGAAGTCGCGCATGATCGCGGCCAGGCCGCGGAACTGCTCCGGCGTGAGGTCGCCTCGCTCAACCTTCACCTCGATGGTCGAGAAGCCATCCTGGCGCTGCGGTTGCACGTTGCCGTCGAGAAAGCGGTCGAACTCGGAGCGATCGCCGTTCGGGGAGGCGGCCGCAGCCGGGGCCGCCGGGGCGTTCGCCTCCTCGTCGTCGTCGAAGCGCAGACGCTCGAGGTCGAAGTCCCGCTCGTCCACCCACTCGCCGCGCAGCTCCTCCTCGACCTGCTCGCGGAAGGCGTCGATGCCGATCTTGTCGACCAGCACCTTGATCCGCGCCCGGGCGCGGTTGGCGCGCAGCCACTCCTGCCGATCGAAGATCCGCAGGGCGGCCTCAGTCACCTTGAGGTAGTCGCCGTTGTCGACCTCGACGAACTCGTAGAGGGTCGGAGCGACGCGGGCCATGATCGACGTGCCGCCGCCGACCCGCATCTCGAACCCCTTGACACCGTCGCGTTCGCGACTGAGGAAGGCGATGTCGTGGATGCCCGTGATCGCCCGGTCCTCGTCGGAGCCCGTAAAGGCCGTCTTGATCTTGCGCGGCATCAGCTGCGTCGTCGGGTGGCGAACGAAGTAGCGCACGTAGGCGCCGGCGTATGGGGTTGGGTCAAAAACCTCGTCGGCGGCAACACCCGCCCAGGGGTCGCCGGTGACGTTGCGGATCGTGTTGCCGCAGCCCTCGCGCGAGGAGAGGCCGGCATCGGAGAGCTCGCGGATCGCCTTGGCCGCGTCGGGCAGCGGCACGTGGTGGATCTGGATGTTCTGCCGCGTGGTGATATGGCCTTTGTCGAGCGGCGCGTACTGCTCGACGACGCTCGCGAAGACCTCCATCTGCTCCGGCGTGACGCCGCCGAACGGCAGCTTCACCCGGATCATCTGAACGTCGGGCTGGCGCTGCCCGTAGACGCCCTGCTTGAGGCGGAAACCGATGAACTCGTTTTCCGGTTTATCGCCGGCAAGGAACTTCTGAGCCTCGTTGTCGAAGTCGTCGAACTCGCGCTCGATGATCGGGATCACGTGCCCGGGGACGTTCTCGTAGGTCTCCGGGTTCTCGAGGCTGCCGACCCGACCCTTGCCAGGCTGCTGCTTGCCGTGCTCGACGTTGAGTCCGTCGAGAGCGGCGGCTGGGCTCTGCGTCGGAGCGGAAACCGATTCCATTGGCGCGCGTTTCTCCTGTCGGGGGGGTAACGACTGCAGGCGATCTAGCCCGCCGAACAGAAAATAGCAAAACCTGACAGGGATTAGGGTATTTAGGTCTTGTTACGGCTCTGGAGAATGGATGCGGCCTCGCCGGACTCGGCGACATAGCCTCCGTCCGGCTCGAGCGGGAGGCCGGCTCGCTCCCAGCCGACGATCCCCTCGCTGAGCTTTGCGGCGTCGTATCCGGCCTCGTCGAGCGCCTGCGTCGCCATCGTCGAGCGATTGCCGCCGCGGCAGTAGACGATGACCGGTCTGTCCTGGTCGATCTCTCCGACCCGCTCGGGCAGTTCGGCGAGCGGCAGGTGCTTGGCATCGGCGATCCGCCCCGCCTCCCACTCGTGGTCTGCCCGCACGTCGATCAGCTGCGCGCCGTCATCGACGAGCTTGCGGGCCTCCTCGGTCGTGACGGTGCGCGACTCCGAACTCATCGCTAGTCGACTTCCGTTCCCTCGACCAGAAACGCCACACGCACATGAGCCCGGTACTCCTCCAGGTTCTCGCCCCGGATGCCGGTCGAGACGATGTCGACGGCCCGAATGTTGCGCAGCGTGCCCTGCGCCGTGGCGAGAGCCTGCCTCGCCGCATCGTCAGTCGACGTCTTCGAGCTGCCAACCAACTCGATGATCTTCACGACAGCCATTTCGCTCCTCCTTCGCCATCCAGATCCTCAAC
>JBAVGD010000173.1:0-3074 GCA_049684635.1 Solirubrobacterales bacterium
GGATAACCGGAACGTGCATGGAGGTGGATGGTGGCTACTCCTGTCGCTGAACTGAAACGTCTTTTCATCGCTGGGGCCGGCGGCTTCGGCGGTGAGTGCGAGCAATGGCTGATGACGCGCGGCGTCAAGGTCCATAACTATCTGGATGACGACAACCCGGCCTGCATTCGCATCAACGACTACCGGCCAAAGGACGGCGACCAGGTGCTCGTGGCGATCAGCGATCCGAAGGGGCGCGAGCAGGTTGTGAAGCGCCTGAAAGAGCGCGGCGCGGTATTCCACGGCATGCTCTTTCACATCTGCCCGCCCTCGGCCAAGATCGGCGGCGGCGTGGTGTCCTGCCCCTACTCTGCGGTGAGCGCGTTCGCCAAGGTCGGGGACTTCTGCCACATCAACCTGCTCTCTACGGTCGGGCATCACGTCACGCTCGGGGACTTCTGCACGCTCTCCTGCCACGTCGATCTGACCGGGCACGTTACGGTCGGGCGCGGGGTGTACTTCGGTTCCGGGGCGCGCGTGCTGCCAAGGGTCAGCATCGGGGACTACGCCACCATCGGCGCCGGGGCGGTGGTAGTGAGCGACGTACCAGCCGGAGCGACCATCTACGCGCAACCTGGGAGAATGCTTTGACTTGGCTCCTCGCCGCCCATCGTTCAGAACTCGCCAAGCCGGGGGATTACGTGGTCTTGCACTCCGGCTCCGAGCAGGTAGCAGTATTCAACTTCGAGGGGGAAACATACGCCACCGACAACCTCTGTCCACATCGCGGCTCGCGCATCCTGCCCGGCACGCACGGATCGCGGCCACTTGTTTGTCCATATCACGGTCTGAAGGGAAAGACGATCATCGGAAGCCAGAGCCTGACGCAATGGCTCGGGGACTGGCTCTTCGTTGGGGACGGATCGACCAAGATCGAGGATGACCTTGGCGACTTGGGGCCGCTCTTGTCAGGGATCTCCAAGCGCATCTCGCGGCGCCACGCCTTCGACATGATGCCGATGCCCTGCGACTGGACCGTGGCGGTGGAGAATACCCTTGAGGACTTCCATGTGCCAAGCGTGCATCAGGACACTTTCGGCAAGCTCGGCCTGATACCTGAGGCGATGGAGCGCCACGGTCGCAATTCTGTCGCGCTCTACCAAGTGGGCGATGAGCGCACCGTGAAGGGTCTCTCGGCCATCGCCAAACACTTCGAGGACGTGCGGCCGGATCACTACTTCCACATCTTCCTCTACCCGTTCACGTGCCTGTCCTCGGTCGGCGGGTTCTCCTTCAGCCTGCAGCACTACATGCCCTCGGGGGGTTACACGCAGATGCACACGCGCCTGTACGCCGGGCGCATGGTGCGAGAGGCGCCAGACTACGGCTGGTTCTTCGATGAGGCGGTGGGCTTCAATCGGATGGTGTTCGCGCAGGACACCGAGGCGTGCAGCAAGGTGGTGGGGCAAGGGACGTTCCTCACCGAAGCGGAAGATCGGGTCAAGTGGTTCCGAGAGGCACGGAAATGAACCGCATCCCACTCCTCGTTCCTGACCTACCGCCAGTCGAGGCTCTGATGCCGCGCTTGGAGCACATCTTCGCCAGCGGGCGGGCGACGAACTTCGGCGGGCTGGTTGTCGAGCTGGAGGATCGGCTATCCAAGGAACTTGGCTGCTACGTCATCACCGCGGCAAATGCCACCCTGGCGCTCGAACTGTGCCTGACGGCGCTCGAACTTGCCCCAGGTTCTGAGATCAACTGCCCGGCGCTGACCTTCCCAGCGAGCGCCACGGCGATAGTGCGCGCCGGCCACAGCCCGAACTTCGTGGACGTGGATAGGGATACATGGTGCAGCGCAGCAAAAGAGATTATCCTTGGTGGGGGTGTCAAAAACGTCACATTGGCGGTTTCGGCCTTCGGAGCCGCGCTCAGTGAGGCGCAAATGGCTGGGTTGAGCATGCCTATCGTCATCGATGCGGCCCCAGCCTGGGGCAACCAGGAGGCTCTGCGTGGTGCCCTGACCTGCTACAGCCTGCATGCCACCAAGGCGCTCATCGCCGGGGAGGGTGGTGCCATCGCCTGTCACGATCAGCGGATGGCTGAACGATTGCGAGCACTCACAAACTTTGGTATTGGCACGGGCATGGTCGGCACGAACGCCAAGATGAGCGAATACCACGCTGCGGTGGCACTTGCGAGCCTGGACACTTGGCCTGAGCGGTCGGACGTCCGGCGCGCTGCTCATGCTGCTTACTGGGACATGCTGACGGGGCTCGGGCTCGACGGACAGGATTGGTATCAAGGCTGGACGCGCACCATCTTCCCAGTGCTCCTGCCGCTGGGAACCGACGTTGGTCTGGTCATGGCCCGCATGGAAGCTGCAGGCATCGAGACGCGCCGCTGGTACTACCCGCTCGTGTGCGACAGCTACCGATTTTCAGAGTATCGACGCTGGAAGTTGCCAGTGTCCCGCTCGATCAGTTCGCGCCTGCTCGGTCTGCCGTTCTTCACCGGCATCACGCACGCGCAGATGGAGCGGGTCGTCACGGAGTTGAAAAAATGCCTCGCCTGATCCTGATTCTCGCCTTGTTCCTGCCGCTATCGGTGAGCGCACAGTACCGCTTTGAAGCCCTTGGCGGCGAGTGTCAGTACGGCAAGGCTGGCAACTTCATTTGGTACAACGAGCAGTATCCCCACGCCCTTGATCTGACTCCGCGCTGCGGGCTGCTTGCCGTGTCCAAGGTCACGATGCTCGAAAACGGCCTGCAACTGGGCTGGCGCGTGGCCTACGTTGACTTGGGCAGCGCCCGCACGAACGCGGTATTCCCGATGCACGATTCCGAGCAGTCACTTGCCAAGGAAAGCCTGCGTTGCGATCCGGCCACCTTGCACGGCTGCTTGGGGCGCGGAGTAGGGATGCAGACCGCTAGGGGCTTCACGTTCGGCTATCTCGCCGAGCATGAATTCGCCGCCTTCACCTTGGGCGCAGAGGCCGGAGCGTATGTCTACGAAGGCCGCTGGCGGGTCAATGTGCAACCGGAACCGCCTAGCAGCTTCGCTCCGGTTTCCTTCGATTGGAGCGGCTACCAGGCGAC